>JAGOJI010000155.1 GCA_017995195.1 Cloacibacterium sp. | reverse complement strand
GCTTTAAAATCAACTGTTTTTTTCTTATTGAGATACAAATAAGACACTTTAGCATCAATCTGCGAATCCAGCGCACCTTCTTTTCTCGTTACAACCAAACCTGAAAATTCTATGCGCGCAGCCAAGGCATTGGCATAATGTACCGCCATACGCTCTGCACCTCCTGGCTCAAGTGAATCTATAATTTGAATAATTCTCATGAATGAAGGAGTTTTTTAATTTCACTTTCAAACACATCTAAAGTATACGTTCTGGCCCAATCACTGCCCTTTTTAGACATCATTTGAAAACAACTTTCATCATCCAAAACCGCTTCCAATTGTCGGATATCATTTTCTAAATTCATTTCCAGCAAAACACCTCTATTCCCATAATCCAGCATAAACGGAACACAAGACACCGCTGTTGCCACAGGGACACATCCCCAAAACATACCTTCGGCAATTGCTTTTGGCCAGCCTTCACTCTGAGATGGCAATACTACAAAATGACTGTTTTGATAGGCTTTTTTTAAAATTTCCTGATTTTGGTTACCTTCCAATACAATTATTCCTTCTAATTTATGCTTCAAAATATACTGTTCCAATAGTGCCCGTTGCTCTCCTTCCCCATAAATCCTTAACACAACATTGTGCCCTTTTTGAAACAATTCTGAAACCAAGTGAACTGCATACAAAGGGTTTTTCCCTTTTACCAAAGTCCCAACAAAAACAAAAGTAATGGTGCCTTTTAATACTTTTGGCAGTAACGGCGATGTATCGTGATTTTTATAAGTTGCCGTAAAAAAAGATTTTATGTTTTCAGTCTGATTCGGCCATGCTCCATACACTAAAACCTGCATATTTCTAGTCAAGAATGTATTACTTAAAATCCATTTTTGCAAACGGTAACTCCAAGGCTGTTTTGCTTTCGGATTCCAATTCCCGGCATATTTGGCAGTTTTTGTTTTACTCGGGAATAGCATTTGAACAAAACAACCCAACAACCCCATATTACCTGGACACCGCAAATGAATGTGATCTGCGGCTTTCATGGCTTTAAAAATTTGCCATAATACAAAAGGTGACTTAAGAACTGTCTTTATTACGCCTGACAAACCATTGATATTGAAACTGGAAACTTCCCGAAAATCAATTTTTTGTGTTACATAAGTTGAATCAATTGCGCTTAGTATTGAGTTATGTAATGGCGCTACAATTATTACCTCATCAACATATTTCAACCAAATATTCATTTCTCGTACATACGGCGCATAAGCATAGTATTTCTGCTGTTCAAAAATGTGAGGAACATGTGTGATGATAACAAAAGTCATTGCTTTTTTATTTTGGGGCATTAAAAAACAAACTCCACCAACCTACCGTTCTGCCAAAGGCTTCCGTAAAGGCTTCCTTCCGTTTTTTTGTTGTAAATATATTGCTAAATCGAATCAATGTCAAAAGTACCGTAATGGAATGCCACTTCATTTTAGCATCAAAGGAAGGCTTCCTGTTTTTCGTCCTCCAAACATACCAACCATTTCGCACCACCATTTTACCATATTGATATTGATTGGGTCTTCCTGATGGATCATGATAATGATTTAATTTTGCACTCGTATTCAAATACAATTTACCCATTGTGGCTACTCGTATCGAAAAATCGGCGTCTTCATACAATCCATAACCCTCAAAATAGGTCGAAAACTGAAAGGACTCAAACACTTTTTTTCTAAAAGAGGAAACACCTCCCATCAATTGCTCCACTTGATAAACCTTTTCGCTTGGTGGCAAAAAGCCAACACTCCTTCCATGAGAAAACAAGGGAGAAAAACCAGGCAAACAATCACTGTCTAATCCTAATTTTTTTCTTAAAACAAATCGGCTACTGTCTTTTCTTTTCCATCCATCAAAATAAAACTCATTTATTTTAGGCTCATAATTCAGTCCGATATATTCCCATTTCGTCTCATTATGAATGTAACCGCCAACTCCTAACGCATTTGGATATACTTTGTAAGTATTGAATAATTGCTCAAAATAATCTTTTTCTAAAACGGTATCGTCATCTAAAAAACAGACTATTTCTATATCAGTCGCAACTCGCTCTATTCCATAATTTCTTTGCTTCGTCAATCCACGACATTCTTTTGGAACAAGGAAATAATTTAAATTTTTAAAAGTATTTTCTTCCAGAATTATTCTCGTTTGGTCATTGGTAGAACCATCCACAATCCAGATTTCATCTGGATACAGCAATTGTTCCCGCACTGATTGTAATAATCGCAATAACGGATTGGGGCGCATATAGGTGCAAATGATTAGAGAAAACTTCATGATTTTGCTTTTAATTGATTAGCCCAAAAAACACTTTGATTCCATTGCTTTCTATAATTCAAATAATACCGTAGTGGATTTTTAAAAGATTGTTTGGAATAATATTTAAAAAACAAAACCATTTGATACCCCTTTTGTTGCTCTGGACTCAAATATAATATTTTATACAACTGCACCGTTGGGGAAGGTTTAGGCTGAATGCTATCTTTATCCCAAGCTAATACCGGCTTTGTTCTAAAACCACCCATCGGAGCTTTTAGATGTAAAATTTCTGGATTAGGCAAATACAGAATATCAACACCTTGATTACGCAGTTGCATTCCAAAATCAGCATCTTCACCATAACCGAACTCAAAAGCCATATTAAATTTAACTTTCTCTAAAAGTGTTCTTTTTACAAAACTGTTTCCTCCACCAAAAGTCGGCCATTGAATTATTTCCTTAAATACTTTTGACTCCCTTTTTTGAGGGTAAAAAGTAATCACAACTTCATTTCCAAATTTTTTAATTCCATTTAAAACCAATTCTAATAAATCACAATCGAATCGATTATCATCATCATTCTTTTCCATTATAATCCGAGTTTTTTTTTTTTTGACTTGAAATTTTTTTGGTTTATTTTTGGGTGAAAGAAATGTAGTTGGTTTTTGGTGACTTGGAAAGCCAGTACATGTTCGCTTTTGTTAGAAGCTTGATTAGTTAAAAAGAAGTATTTTGTTTTCTTTTTTAATTACTGAAAAA
>JAGOJI010000154.1 GCA_017995195.1 Cloacibacterium sp. | reverse complement strand
TTGGTGGTCCTGCTGCAATTTTGGCGAAAGAAAATATTCTTTCAGTGGAAGTAGTAGATTTCCCAGAATTAGGAATGGAAGCGGTAAGAAAAATTGAAGTGAAAGATTTCCCTGCGTTTATTATTACTGACGACAAAGGCAATGATTTTTTTGCAGCTTTGGCGCATTAAAATGTTACACATAAAAGAAAAGAGAGCGAAATTTTCGCTCTCTTTTTTTATATTCACAAATTTTTGAAACTACAAGAATAAATTCAGATTAGATTCATCTGATTTCTCTAAAAATGTAGCAACACCGCCTGTTTGTACTACATCTAGCAATTCTTCTTTTTTCACGCCCATTACATCCATAGACATTTGGCAAGCCACAAATTCTACTCCGTTTTCTTGTGCATCTTTCATCATTTGTTCTAGTGAAGCCACGCCTTTGTTTTTCATTTGATTTCTCATCATTTTAGCTCCAATTCCGAACATGTTCATTTTAGAAAGTGCCAATTTTTTTGAATTTGTAGGCATCATCATTTCAAACATTCTGCTTACAATATCTTTTTTAACGCTAGGTTTTTCTGTTTTTTTGATGATATTTAATCCCCAGAAAGTAAAGAAAAGAGTCACTTTTTTGCCCGAACTTGCAGCACCATTCGCCAAAACGAACGTAGCCAATGCTTTGTCTAAATCATCACTGAAAACCACAAAAGAAGCTCCGTTTTGAGTGTTTCTTTGTACAGAAGTTTTCTTTTGTTCTGCTTTTTCTATAATTGCAGAAATTTTCCCAGCGTTAGAAGTTACGTCTATCAGTTTATTCCCTGTCATGTTGCACCAAGAAACCACGTCTTTTGCAAAACCAGGGTCTGTTGCCGAAACTTCATATACATTTCCAGAATCTGCGGTATCAAAAACTTTTTTAAGTTTCATAATAGGACCTGGGCATTGCAATCCACATGCGTCAACTTTTATTGCATTTCCACTAGAAACTTTTACTGATTTATTTTGAGCTTGATAAATATGGTCATCTTTTTTAACCACCAAATTTTTGTAAATATCTTCGTTGCTCTGTTTTTTCACAGCATATTCCCAAGTTTTGTAACCTCCATTTAGATTAAATACATTTTCGAAACCGTTTTGCATTAAAATTCTAGCCGCCAAATAACCTCTTAAACCAACCGCACAAAACGCCACAATGGTATTTGCTTTGTTAAGCAAATGAAGATGATCTCTCAATTCATCAATCGGAATGTTTATAGCTCCAGGAATTGAACCTAATTCAAATTCATTTTTAGTTCTTACGTCTAAATAAATCGTTCCGTTCAAAGTTTCTTGAGCATTTACGTGTCTCCAATGTTTTATTTTTACCTTTCCTTTCAGAATATTTTCGGCAACATAACCTGCCATGTTTACAGGATCTTTTGCTGAAGAATAAGGAGGTGCATAAGCGTGTTCTATGTCAATTAAATCATAAATTGTTCCGCCTTTTTTTACCACACTTGCTATTAAATCTAATCTTTTGTCAACGCTATCATAACCCACAACTTGAGCTCCGAAAAGTTTGCCTGTTTCAGGTTGGTAAATAATCTTGATGGTCATAGGAATTGCACCAGGATAATAACCAGCATGAGAAGCAGAATGCGTGATAGAATCTAAATATTTAATTCCAGATTTCTTCAAAATTTTACTTGCAATACCTGTGGAAGCTACGGTAATATCAAAAACTTTTGCAATAGCTGTACTTATAGAGCCTTGATATTCAGTTACGTTTCCCAAAATAATATTGTCTGCACAAATTCTACCTTGTCTGTTTGCGGGCCCTGCCAAATAATTCATAAATGGTTTTCCTGTAATCGGACTTGGGAACTCTATTGCATCACCTACTGCGTAAACATCTGGATTTGAGGTTTGTAAATACGGATTTACTTTAATTCCGCCTGCTTCACCAATTTCTAAACCACTTTCTTTGGCGAGTTTGATGGTAGGTTTTACACCAATGGAAAGAATAACCATATCAACGGTGATTTTCCTTCCCGACATTAATTCAACAATAATGCTTCCGTCTTCTAATTTTTCAAAACTTTTTACACCGTCAAGAAGGTAAAATTCTACATTTTTGGTTTTCAAATGCTGGTGAACAATAGAAGCCATAGAATAATCTAATGGGCCCATTACTTGATCAGACATTTCTACAATAGAAACCTGAACTCCCAATTCATGTAGGTTTTCTGCCATTTCCAAACCTATAAAACCAGCACCTACTACTATTGCTTTTTGTACATTTTTGGTAGAAATATAATCTTTGATGTAATCAGTATCCGTAACATTACGAATGGTAAAAATTCCTTCACTCTTGATTCCTGGAAGTGGCGGAACAATAGGATCAGCACCAGGAGAAAGGATTAATTTATCGTATTTTTCTTCGTATGTTTCGCCAGTAATAAGATTTTTTGCTTTTACCAATTTTTCTTCAGGATAAATGCTCAAAACCTCTGTATTTACTCTTACATCAATACCATATCTCGTCCCAAATTCTTCAGCAGACTGCACAAAAAGTTTTTCTCTTTCTTCTATCACTCCCCCAATATAATAAGGAAGGCCGCAGTTTGCATAAGAAATGTACGCTCCTTTTTCAAATAAAATTATAGAATTTTTTTCATCTAATCTTCTTAATCTCGCTGCACTAGTGGCACCACCAGCTACACCGCCTATAATTAATATCTTCATCTTTTGTCATTAAATTTCTCTGCAAAATTACCCCAATAAAATAGGGTAATAACCGATGTCTTGATGAGAAATATCAATAATTGACTTCAAAAAAAAGAAAGTTCTTAGCAAAGATATTTTTCTTCTAAAAAAGGTAATTTTTATTGATTTTGAAAAAGTTTTCTTTGTTGATTTTGAATAAAATATAGACTGAAGAATAATGAAAATTAATCTTTATAAAAAAAGCCTAATTATTTTTGCATAAATAGAAGTAAAGTTTTATTTTTGCCTAAAATAATAGAAATTATGTTTTTAGCAGGATTTTGGCCAGTTTATCAGTTCCTTTGGACCGTTTATTTTATCGTAATGTTCCTA
>JAGOJI010000072.1 GCA_017995195.1 Cloacibacterium sp. | reverse complement strand
AACTCTTCCTGCAAGGCACAGATGGCATTAGAGGCATCTTTTTCATCTACTACCAAACCAATACCTCTCTCTGAAGAGCCTTGAGAAACAATACTTGCACTTACCTTAGCTTCTCCTAATGCTTTGAAAATACGGGCATCTACCCCTACTTTACCCAACAGACCACTTCCTTCGAACACCACCAACGATTTGTTTTTGAGCACCGAAATACTCTTCACATTTCCTTTGGACTGATTGGAGACATAAGTACCTGTTTGATGGATTCCTTTAAAAGTATTCAGAATCACAATCGGAATATTTTTCTCAATCAAAGGAATCAGGGTTTTGGCATGAAGGATGTTCATTCCAAAACTTACCATTTCGTTTGCCTCTTGGTACGAAAGAGATTCTATAAATCTTGCATCTTCTACCAATTCAGGATTTACCGTGAATATACCGTCTACATGTGTATAGTTTTCCAACAATTCTGCATCTAAGAAATTGGCAAGTAAAGATGCCGAATAATTGCTTCCGTTTCTCCCGAGTGTTGTAGTTTCACCGGTTTCTGTAGAACCTATGTAGCCCGTAACAATGGGTACAGTGGTTTCCCAATTGATTGTAGAAAAAATATTCTGAGCATTTTGAGCCGATTTTTCTTCGTAGGGCTGGGCATTTCCAAAGACGGAATTGGTTTTTAGAAAATTACGACTATCGATAAATACAGCATTACAATTTTGCTGTTTTAAAATAGAATCAAGCGTTTTTGCCGACATAATCTCCCCGAAACTCACGATAGAATCAATAGTTTTAGGAGATGCTTCTTGCAAAAGTTTTACCCCGTTAAAATATTTTTCCAGCTGGGCAAAATCCTCTTGGAGTATATTTTCGGTAAGTGGAGCGGTTTGAAAATCCTTGAATTGCTGCCATTTAACTTCGCTCCAAGTATTGTTTTTGGCGTCTTCCAGCAACTCCAACAGTACATCTGTAGTATTTCCTCTTGCGGAAACAACTACCGCAAATTTTTCGCCTGATTTCTTTTTGGCAGTAATAATTTCTATACATTTCTGAAGTCCCAGACCATTGTCCAGTGATTTTCCTCCGAATTTTAATATTTTCATGATTCTATTTTTTTATGTATTTATTCAAACTCTATTAAATTGCGTATAAATGAGATTTTTTTTAATAAATTTTCTTCAATATTCTTTCTAATTGTTCGTACTCCATTAAAAATGCGTCGTGACCATGAATGGAACTGATTTCGTGGTAGTATACATTTTCTTTATCCTTTTTTAAAATGTCAAAACAATTTTTGATTTCGTAAGCAGGAAAGAAAATATCACTATCTACCGCTACCAAATGAAGATTGGCATTTATATTTTTCAATATATGAAAAGGTGTTTCTATTGTTTTCAGTAATTGGTTCATCAGTCGGTATGCAGATAGTGTAAACCTTTTGTTGAGTGCCTCTCCGTGATAGTTGAGCCAATCCTGAGATTTTAAAACACCCTTGTTCTCATCTATCGCTTTTCCAAATCTTTTGTTGATAGACTGTGGCGTTCTATAGCACAACATTGCATGGATTCTCGCTTTCTCTATGGGATTTTCGGTTTGATTCAATAAAAATTCCTGAACCAAACATTGTGAATGCAGCCAATCGGAGGTTTGGAAATCCGTTGCAATAGGAACCAAATTTTCAGCCAAATCCGGTTGTATCGCCAACATTTCCCAACCGATAGCACCGCCCAAAGAGCCTCCAATTACCGAATGTAACCGAGTAATTCCTAATTTTTCCAGACCTGAAAGAAAAATTTTGGCAATATCATTTGCTACAAAATCTTCGTAAAAATCAACAAAATAGCCATCGAACCCATTTCCCGGAATATTGAAAGCCAATACGGAATATTGATTGAGATCTACGGCTTTTCCTTCGCCCACCATATCTTTCCACCAACCGCGTTCACCGGCTACATCGGAATTGCCTGTAAGTGCATGATTTACCAACACAACGGGAGCAGAATGCAAAGGCAAGCCAAAGCACTGATAAGACAAAGGAAAACTGTACTCTTTTCCTGATTTTGTAATAAAATTTTGAATATGAACGGTTTGTAGCATTTTTTTGAATTGAATTTAATTATTCAAACTGAAAATGCTACCCCGAAAGGGAGAAAATAGAATCTTGTTATCTTTTCTGCCATAGCAGATAGAATGTAGCACCTTCTTTGACCGGCAAAGGGTTGCTAAGGCATCATTGGGTCTATTCCCTCCGCCTTTCTGAATAACACTTTCAATTATTTAAAAGAACAAATCTGACACAAAAGTATTAAAAAAATTATAATCTTGGTATGTAAAAATGAAAAATTTCGTTTTTTACGTAGAGTTTGACCGTGAAGTTGTAAAGTCGTGGAGCCATTTGGTCGTAAAGCCGTTGGTTGCAAGATGGTTTTTCTTAAAAATATAGCCACAAATGCAGGAATGACTCATGTATTTGTGGCTAAAAAAAATATTTATAGTTTATATGCCTTAACGCATTCACTTATACCTTTACTAAAAGTTGGGAGTTTAGAATGACTTGGTATTCTATTTGAGCAGTAGGCTCTAAGGTTTTGGAAACCGAGCAATATTTGTCGAATGAGAGTTGGGCTGCTTTAAGGGCTTTAGCAGGTTCTATGTCTCCTTCCAACAAAAACTTTACGATAATTTTTTTGAATGGCTTGGCATCGTTTATCTGTATTCTTTCGCCTTCTACTTCGGCTTGGAAGGAAGTTACTTCTTGTCTTTGTTTCTTGAGAATAGACAAAACATCAATCCCGCTACAACCTGCAACTGCCATCAAAACCGCTTCCATAGGGCTTACACCTTTAGGATTTTCTTGTCCGGTATTGTCTAAAAGGATAGAGTGTCCGTTTTTATTTTTGGCTTCAAAAAGATAATTTTCATCTATTCTGTTGAGTGTGATTTTCATTTTAAATTTTTTCCAAAAATAAGATTTTTAGAATAATTATTTCTAAGCTACAAAGTGACTATTTAAGAAAGAATAAGCCAAAGCTCTACAAAATTAAGCAGCAAAACTACTTGAAATTCAATAAAAAACTCCGACAAAAAATTGCCGAAGTTTTCTGAAGATTTATAAAAAAATTATTTGTTTAAATAAAATCCATTGGTTCCAATTCCTGTGGTAAAGGTTTTCAATAATTTGCCAGTTGTATCAAAAACACTAATCTCACTATCGGCGGTAAACCCCTTTACATCAGATGTATAGATTTTTCCATTGATTACATTAAAACCATAAAGCGTCATGTAGGCACCTCCATCTACTACACTCAAAATTGGTGTTGTTGGAGCAGAGGTACTATTCATATCCATTGTGTAAATTTTATTTACAGAAGTAAAATAAAATTTATTTTGATCTATAACCAAATTATTCCCATTTCCTATTCCCTCTAAAGTAATGGTTCTAACAAAATCTCCGTTCGTAGAAATTTGGTAAATATAAGATTTGGTTGTTTCTTTTGCTATAGCATATACGCTCCCTTGGTAAGAAACTATTTTATTGATATCTCCATTTGGAACCGTAATTATTTTTTCTACCTCATTGCTTGTTGAATTGATAATAGTAATATTTTTTCCCGTACCAAAACTCGCATTTTGAACAAAAATTTTACTTCCTGCTTCTACAACGTGTTCTGCATTTGAGACGTTAATTTTTTTCACAAAGCTATTATCTGAAGTTTTGAAAACGCTTACAGAAGCAGGATAACTATTGGTTACATACATATAACTATTGGCAAAAGCAATATATCTTGGTAACGCCAAGTTGTTAGAAATTGTTGCTTCTTTTTTAAAATTCCAACGATTTACCACTTGGATTTTATTAGAATTACTAAGAATTAAATACGCATTATCTCCCTGGAAACCCATCCCTTGAAATTGCATTCCTAAAACTTCATTATTATTCTTGTTATAAACATCATTCTCTACAGTTGATAAATCCTGTGTAGCGAATGATACACTTGCTTGTGGAACATTAAATTTTCCCTCATTTGCAATAATAATTCCGTTTTCGTACGCTCCTTTTGGCAAAACAACTTCATCACCAGAAGTATTACAAGCAACATTGGCTAATAATAGAGCACCCAAAGCCCAGTTTGTTAATTTTCTTAGTTTCATATTATTTAAAATTTTATAGATTAATTCGTAAGTTTATACTGTAATTTCTTTGTGGTAAGTAGTAATATGCCATGGTTTGATAAATTGTATTCAAGATATTATCTACTCGAAAGCCGAGATTTATGTTTTTACTGAGATGAAAATGTACTCCTCCATTCAAAATAAAATAGGGTTTCAGAGCATAATCCTCACTCTGGTCAGTCGTTGTATAGGTTTTTCCTTGATACAATCCTTGTGCATAAATTTTAAAAAAAGCAATACGGTAATCAATTCCAGCCGTTATTTTATGCAACGGAACATAGCTCAATTGTTGATTGGTTGATTGATTGATAGAGCGGTTGTAGGAATGCGAAATTTGCATCAATAAAGCCTCGTTTGTTGATTTTTGTTGGTAGGACAACATAGACTCTAATCCATAAGCATATACTTTTGGAGTGTTTACCGGCGACCAGTTTCCTGAAAAATCAGGTAGCCAACGAATCATCTCTTTTATATCCAAAAAAAAGGGATTGAACTCAAGTTTAAAACCTTTTGCAGAAAACTGATGCCCCATTTCTATTTGAAGAGAAACTTCGGGTTTCAAATCTAAATTACCGCCGGGATTCCAGTACAAATCATTGAACGTGGGATAGCGGAAGTTTCTAGAAAATTTTAATTTTGTTTCATAAAATTTTGTTGGATTCCAATAAACTCCGTAGGAGAATAGTAGAGGAGATTCTATTTTCTCTACAAAATCTTGGCGAATACCTAATTCTTGATAGAAATTCTTATTCAGAGAATAATTAACAACAAAACCAACCGAGCCAGAGTTTCGGGTCGGATTTTTGATTCCGGATTGATAGCCTTCGCCATATTCATATTTGTAATCCGTCAAAAATTTCAGATTAAGATTTTTAAAAAATGGATAAGAAAATTCATTTTTTATCAAAAAAGTTTCACCAAATCCACCATTTGCCCTCGGTTTATCAATATCATTGAAATAATCATAACTCTCATTAATATAAGCTAATTTCAAAGTATTTTCGATTTTGTTTTTAGAAAAATCCCAACCAAGAACACTTCGGAAATTATCCGTAAGATATTTAGTTTTGGTTTGATTTTCTTCAAAAACAAGAAAGTGCTGATTACCAAAATAATGCTGGGTTTGCCATTGCAATTGGTTGTTTTCGTTTAGTTTATATCCGAAACCGAAGTTGAAAGATTTCCTTTCGTATTGGGCATTTCTGCTAATAAATTTTTTCTTGGGAACCTCAAAATCATTCTCACTTTTCGTAAGGTTTGTCGCAAAATTAATGCTCAGTTTCTCGTTGCTAAAACCAGTATTCAATATGGTTTGTAATGTATTAAAACTCCCATATTCTGTAAAAATCTTGGTTCTGAAACCTTTGTTGAATGTAGTTTTGTTTTGCAAATGAATGGTTCCGCCAATTGCACTACTGCCGTATTCCAAACTTCCTCCGCCAGGTTTTATGGCAATTTCATCAAAATCAAAAATCGAAAAATTATTGAAATCTACTTGTCCTAAAAATAAAGAATTGATGGCAATTCCGTTCCAAACAATTTGACTTTGTGAAGCAGTAGTTCCCCGAAACGCAGGCGAAGATGAACCACCACGACCATTTTCTTTGATGTAGATTGCAGATTGGTAACGTAATAAATCAGAAAGAGAATTGGAGTTTTTTGTAAAATCTTCTTCTTTTAGTCGAGAGATTTTTTGGATTTTATTGTTGACAAGATTTTTGTCGAGAATAAATACGGTATCAATCACCCTTTCTTGAGAAAAAGCAAAGAGATAACAAAAACAGAAAACCGAACCTAATAATTTATGCATATCCAAAAAAGTTTTTCCACCGAAAACTTAGTTTTTGTGATTATACTCCTGGCAGGTCTCCTGACTTTCGCTTTCCTAAAAGCCTTCCCATTTTTGTAATAAAAACAGTGGCAAAAGAGATTTTAAGAAAAAAATAACAGCGATTTACAGTTGCGGGGACAGTTCGGGATTTTCACCCGATTCCCTTTTAATTTCGAATTATCGAAAACCAAAAGCTCGGCAAAGGTAAACATTTTTTTGAATTTACGAAGAATGATTTTTACGCAAAGGTGTTATACGTAAATGTGTAAGCTATATAGCTAAATCTATATAAAATGTCATTGGCTACGCCGAAATAACATTCATCGACTGAAAGGAGATAATCTTCGATTTCCGACGGAGGATAAATATTTGAGATTCTTCACTTCACTGCGTTTCGTTCAGAATAATCCTTTTTTCTTTAATGATAATATAATGATGAATCGACTATATTTTTTAGCCCTAAAACGGAATCACTGGTGTATTTCGCCGTTATATTTTCAATAAAAGCCTAACAATCAACAACTTCGCAACTTTAACAACAAACCTTACATCAAAAAAGTAAAATCGAATGAAAAAGGTAATAAATCGCGTATACTTCGGGTTTTAAAAATGCGACCTTTGAGATTGGCAAAATATATTTCGATATTTTGATTTTGTTTGGTTTCGTATTCCAAAATGCTTTGTCTGCACGAGCCACAAGGCGGAACAATAATATCTGTTTTGCTGTTATCTTTGGGACCGCCTACAATAAGGATTTTCTTAACAATTTCGTGTGGAAAATTGGCTCCTAACCAATACAAAGCAGTTCTCTCGGCACAAAGCCCCGATGGATACGCAGCATTTTCTTGATTGTTACCTGTATAGATTTCTCCGTTTTCCAACAATACCGAACAACCTACCCAAAAATCGGAATAAGGTGCATATGCCCGCTCTCTTGCTAACTTTGCGGATTCAAAAAGTTTTTTTTCTTGTTCAGACAAGTCTTCAATCTCCAAAACTTCATACTTGAAGTTCCACTCTTTTTCCATGATTAAGAAATTTCTTGAGTAAAGGTAGTTTTTTTAATACAAAAAAATGGGAAAAATGTTTTTGAGGTCTTATTTCGTTAAATCCAAACCTCCGAAATTCCCCGAACTCATCATAAGATAAGCTCCTTTGGTTTTATCGAGTGTACTCCAATAAGCGTGTAAATCTTCGGCTTTAGTAAAGATTTTCAGATTAGGATTGTTAAATTTCTGTTGAATAAAGTCGGGAGAAATAGGCTCCATTCTCTTGATTTTCAAAGCATCTTCGGAATAGAAAACAACTGCATTTTCTAAACCATCCATAGCCCCGCTGTATTGTTCCAAAAAAATAGGATTAAGAGACGAATACGTATGAAGCTCCAAAAAACCATATGTATCGGTAAACTGTTCGGAAAATGCAGCTACTGTTGCTTTAACTTTAGAAGGTGCATGGGCAAAATCTTTGTATAGAATGCCTCCATCGGTTCTTTCTACTTTCTCTAACCTTTTGGAAGCTCCTTTGAAACTCATAATGGCTTCATAGAACTCTTCTTCCATAATTCCCAATTGTTGGCAAATCAATCGAGCACCCTCCATATTGAGAAGATTATGCTTCCCGAATATAGAAAGCGGAACTTCTCCCATTGGAGTTTGTAGATGAACTACTCCATTTTTAAGCTCGTAGTCGGGCGTTGTATAAGGAATTTTTCTAAAATAATTTTCGGCGGCATCTACTACTTTTACGACCTCTTCATCTTCTGCATTGTACACCAAAATACCTCCTGGAGTAATGCTTGCAGTAAATTTTCGGAATTGTTCGATATAATCATCAAAGGTTTTAAAAACATTAATATGATCCCAAGCAATTCCACTAATTAAAGCAATATTGGGCTGGTAAAGCAAAAATTTGGGTCGCGGATCATCGGTAGAAGACAAATACTCATCTCCTTCCAAAATCATGAAATCGTTCTGTGGCGTTATTTTTACCATACAGTCGAAACCTTCCAGCTGTGCTCCCACCATATAGTCGATATCTTTACTATGAAAGTTCAGCACATGAAGAATCATAGAAGTAATGGTGGTTTTACCATGTGAACCACCAATTACCACACGGGTTTTATTTTTGGATTGTTCGTAGAGAAACTCAGGATACGAATATATTTTTAAACCCAGTTCTTTGGCTTTTGCCAATTCGGGATTATCGGCATGAGCGTGCATTCCGAGGATAACCGCATCGATATCGGAAGTTATTTTTTCGGGAAACCAACCGAGTTCTTTGGGTAAAATTCCCTTTTTTTCTAACCTCGATTTTGAAGGTTCGAAAATAGCATCGTCTGAACCGGTTACTTGGTAACCTTTATCCTTTAGGGCAATTGCTAAATTGTGCATGGCAGATCCGCCAATGGCAATAAAATGAGTTTTCATTTATAGGTTTGAGTTTTCTGGGTCTGTACTTTCTTTTTGTTCTTCCTCCAATTTTTTTTTCTCCTCGAGTTCCATCTCGTATTCCAAAAGAACATTGTGTTCGGGTGTTTGCTCTATACCATTCATAATTTTGTCCATAATGGTGTTGGCATCTTCCTTATCATAATCAATATCTAAGGGTTGTTTAAATTCCATGGTAGGTTCAATCCCTGTTTTTTTAATTCTTAGCCCTTTTTTGTCGAACGCTCTACGGAAACCGTTTATTTTTATAGGAACTACTATAGCTCTCTGTGCCAATATTAGCTTTGCCGTCCCCTTTCTTCCGGGAGCAAACGCCGAAGTAGTACCTTGTGGAAACGAAATTACCCAACCATTGTCTAAGGCTTTCATAATGTTCTCTACTTCGTTAAGATCGACTTTTCGGTTGACATCTTTGCCTTCGGCTCTCCATGTTCTTTTCACGGTAACAGCACCGGCTAATTTGAAGATACGAGCCAAAATCCCTTTGTTCATAGTCTCTTTAGCCGCTACATAGTAGAAATCTACCTTAGGGTTGAGTAGATAAATAGGGTTTTTTATGGTATTGATGTAACCATTGTTGATAGCCGCAAATACATGATACATAGCGGCTACATCAGCAAAATAGGTTTGGTGGTTGGATACAAAAAGAACATTGGTTTTAGGCAAATCTACCAAATATTCTGATCCTGTTATTTTTAATCGGTTGAATCCATTGAATCTTCTATAGGAAATTAGTCCGAAAATAAATATAATCATTCTTTTTAGGAAATAGATATTCCCAAAAGCGTCGGTAAATATGTTTTTTTTGCCCATGTTATTCATTTTGAGCTTTTTATTTTTTTAGTTGAAATAAAAAGCGGACTGCAAATTTAAACATTTTTCGGTAAGTACATATTAAAACAAGTAGTGCTCATCTTTTGAATTTACTACAAACTTCAAACAGTTTTCAATAAGTGATGAAGCTCACTTAAAATCATAGAAGTTGCCCCCCATATTTTATACTCTTTGTAAAGTATTACAGGTACTTCGTAGCCTCTTGTACCTTCCATTTGCATAAGTTCAGGAGTTTCGGGCAGGTTTTTAATAAGAGACAGAGGAATTTCAATAATTTCCTGAACCTCATTTCTCTCCAACCGGAATAGTGGACAAACACTGCATACACTCAGGTAGGCATACACAAAAAAATTGCTGGGCGGAATGTAGATGGGCGAAAGTTCCTTGAGTAAATGAAGATGCTGCATATCCACCCCTACTTCTTCCCAAGTTTCTCTAAAGGCGGTCATACAAAAATCTTCATCGCTTTCTTCCTTTTTTCCTCCGGGAAGAGAAATTTGTCCGCTATGTCGATCGTTTTCGTTATGAGAACGGACAATCAAAGGGAAAAACCACTCTTCATTTTTTTGATAAAGTAAAATGTTAACAGCAGCATATTTCGGGTTTTTAGCCAGAATTTCTTCATGAGTTAACAACGAACGATAAGGCGGTGCATAGATTTTCTGTGCATCAAAACCACCCAGTTCGGTTTGACTTAAATCGTATAAAAAACTTTCTTTATCCATGGCTCACGAAGCACAAATTTAAAGCAAGTTTATTTAAATTAAAGTTAAAGTTTTTATAATTTTTAGGGTGTTGTGTACTTTGTGTGAATGTATGTTTTGCCGTGAGGTGTAAGTGGGAAACATTTTAGCCACAAATACACGAATGAATCCATGCATTTGTGGCTATAATTTAAAGAATCAATAAAATCTACCAGAAACTAAATCTCCATCGCCTTCGCAACCGCCGCATCAATTCCAGCAAGATTTTTTCCACCTGCCGTTGCAAAACCCGGATTTCCACCGCCGCCACCTTGAATTTCTTTAGCGAGTTCTTTCACAATATTTCCGGCGTGATATTTTGCTTCCAAATCAGCGGAAACTCCAACGGTAATCATTGGTTTTTCACCGGCATCAGAAATGATAATGATAACAGAATTTGGAATTTCTTTTTTCAGTTGGAACACCAAATCTTTCACAGAACCTGCGTCTAAAGAAGTTTTTTTGACCAAAAGTTGTTTGCCTCCACTTTCTTTGAAGTCGTTTTTCCAGTTTTGGATTTCGCCTTTTGCTTTTTCAGCGTTAAATTTATCTAGTTGAATTTTAAGATTTTTGTTCTCATCAATCAATTTATTTACCGCTTCTACAGGATTGTGAGGTTTCTTTAAAATTTGAAGAATTTCATCGTATTTACTGAATGATTTTTTCAGCTCGTCAATCGCAGTATAACCTGTAATGGCTTCTATACGGCGAATTCCTGCTGCACTCGAAGATTCACTTTGAATAATGAACATCACAATATCTGCTGTATTACCAACGTGGGTTCCACCGCAAAGTTCTACCGAGTTTCCGAATTTTACCATTCTTACAACATCGCCATATTTTTCACCGAACAAAGCCATTGCTCCTTCTTCCAAAGCTTTTTTGAAAGGAACGCTTCTTTTTTCGTCTAAAGCAATTCTTTCAATAATTTTTGAATTGACCAACTTTCCAACTTTGTCCAATTCTTCTTCCGTCATCTTAT
>JAGOJI010000153.1 GCA_017995195.1 Cloacibacterium sp. | reverse complement strand
CTTTCGGTAAGGTTCACTTCGTTGGCAATACTCTTGGTCTTAAAACCTTTTGATATCAAAATAATGATTTGCCGGTTTATCGTATCGAGGTAATCTTCTCGGGAAAGCAACTCTTTTATGGCTTTACGAACGGTTTCACTGTAGTGGGTTTCGCCGTTGAGAACCATTTCGAAAGCGGAAAGCAGTTCTTCTCCACCGAAATCGCTTTTAATGAGTAGCCCGTTAGGACTCACTTTTTTTACGATGTCGTAAATGATAAACGATTCGGCATGTGACGTAAGGATGACTATTTTAGCTTCGGGCAAGTGTTTTTTTACCAATAATGCTAAATCTTCCCCGGAGAAAACACCTGCTTCTTCATAAGGCGGCATACTGCGATCCAGAAAAACGATATCAAACTGATCGGTTTC
This sequence comes from Cloacibacterium sp., assembly GCA_017995195.1. GTDB lineage: Bacteria > Bacteroidota > Bacteroidia > Flavobacteriales > Weeksellaceae > JAGOJI01. The sequence continues at coordinate 2,664 of JAGOJI010000153.1, read as the reverse complement.
CGCCTGAGTAATTACGGTAAAAGCCTCTTTACAATTATGGCATTCCGTAGTATCAATCTCAAGATTTTGGTCATTATAAGCAAGTATGGTTTTATATCCCATGATTTGGGATGGGTGGTCGTCTACGAAAAGTATTTTAACAGACATTTTCTGAAATTTCGCACAAAAATATTAAACTAGGTTGGAATTGTCAAAACAATTTGCGTTCCTTGGTTTTTTTCGGACAAAATTTTAAGCGTTGCGCCAATTTCTGCCGCGCGTTCTCTCATATTTTTAATACCGATACCGCCTTTTATCTGATGTTTATTGAAACCAATACCGTCGTCTGTTATGGAAACTATAATGGCATTTTCTTTTTTCAACATCGATATGGAAACGTTTGCGGCTTTGGCATATTTTCCGATATTCTGCAACGACTCCTGAAGAATACGATACACCTGAATTTTTACCGCGCTTGAAACCGTTGTCCAATCAAGGGCCTCATCCGCCAAAACTTTAAAGTGAATGGTGGAATGTTCTTTGATATTGGCCACTAAGTTATCTACCATCAGGACAAAATCGGACGTATCGGCAAAAAGATTATGGTTTAAATCGTGGGCAATTTTACGGATTTCCTTCTCTATGTTCTGAATTTCATTCACCTGTTCCAGGCAACGGGCAAGGGTTTCCGGATCGTTCTTTTTCTTCAGAATAAAAAGATTCAGGCGGATTGCCGTTAATTTGCCCATGATACCGTCGTGCAATTCGCGGGAAATGCGCTGTTTTTCAATTTGTTTGCCTTCTTCAATTTTATGCTGCTGATCGAGCATTAACTGATAAATTTCGAAATTCGCTTTTTGTTGCTGTTGTTTGTATTGCAACTCTCGGTTCTTGGTGCGCTGGGCTTTAACAACATATAACAAAACCAAAGCTGTAATCACAAAGAAACTGAAGGCCAAAAGCGCTAAAACCTGAGCAGCCATACGCTGGTTTTCGGCTTCAATGAGTTTTTTCTCGTTGGTAATTTCGTCGGTTTCAAATTCGATGCGGGCAAATTTATTTCGTGTGGCGCGCTCTACGCTTTGGAGGCTGTCACTCAGCGTAATGTAGCGCTGGTTGTAACTTGGGCTGTTTTTGGGGTCTATTTTTGCGAGGAGTTCTAGGGCTTTTAGCTCGTCTTCGAAGATTTTGTTGCTTTTTGCCAATTCAAGTACTTCAATTGAATAATCTTTAGCTTTAATGTGATCGTTCTTTTTTAAATAAAACTCAGCGAGATTTAATTTTGAATTCAATTGAATATGAATATTACCTAAACTGTCTCCAATTTTTAATGTTTCATAAAAATCTTTTAAACAACTTTCATTCCCCAATTTAAATTTTGAATAACTGTAAGTATTTATAAGATAACAATAAAATGTAGGATCATAATCTTTAAATCTATCAATATTCAATGCTACTTTAGAATTTACTAATGCTTCGGAAAATTTTCCTTCTTTTTGAAGTGCTATAGCGATATAATTATATGGCTGAGCTTTTAAAAGCTTATATTGCTTATCCTCTTTTAACTTATTGGTTTGTTTTTGAGCTTTGTTATAATACTCTATTGCCGCATAATTATTATTCATTCCTCTTAAAGCCATTCCTAATGCCAGATAGCAATCATAAATCATTCTCTCATTTTTATTAATCTTTGCCTTTTTTAAGACTTTAATAAATTCAACTTCGGCCTGCGAAAAGTTTTTCTCAAACAAAAGAATACTAGCTTTGTTAAAAGTGATACGTTCATCAAGAAAAGGTTTTTTCAACTGCGCTTGAATCTTTCTAACCTTTACATAATAATAATAGGCGCTATCATATTTAAAGCTATAATAATAGTAATCTCCAATATAATTGAACGCTTTACCAATATTTATCGAATCTCTTTTCTCTGTCGAAATTTTTAAAATATCTTTTGAAACTTTTAGATATTTTGCATTCTCATCAACATTATAGAATCTATCTGCGATTTTAAATAAATAATTTATTGAAGCAGAGTCTTTTCTTTTTTTCAAAACCGAAAATGCTTGATTTGTAAAATCCAATCTTTGCTTCTTAGAATAACTAAAATCATTTGCTTTTTCAAGTAGTACATTCAATTTGTCTTTCTCGACAGAAGAAAGATTTGTTTGATAGCTTTTCTTACATTCAAAAAAAACTAGACTTAAAACTATTAATAGTATATACTTTTTCAATTCAGATATTAAAAATATCTGCTAAAATAATCCGAAATTATTTTCTTACAAAATTTTTAAGGTTTTACTGGTTTAATAATTGGTGGTTCGTATCCCTCCCCTTCCTTAGAAATCGAGTCCCTTTGCATCATACTCTCCGAAAAATCAGAATTAATATTCACCTCTTTTTCCTTTTCAAAAGAAGTTGTTTCGCTATCATCTGCAGTACAAGAGTAAAGAGTTAACAAGGCAAAAATGGCTAAAATTAATGTAGTGGTGATTTTCATAGTTAGTTGTCAATTTGTTATAAAACAAAATTATTTCAACATAAAACCTGTTTTTTACGGTTTTTTATCAATAAATGTTAAATATTTAAAATCTAAAAAAGGTTTGATTATCCGATTGTTTTTAGGAAATTTGACTAAAATTAAAAGCATATCATGAGCAGAACCTTAGTCATCGGCGACATACACGG
>JAGOJI010000071.1 GCA_017995195.1 Cloacibacterium sp. | reverse complement strand
CCTCTATATCACCCGAAAGCGTTTCCAATAAGTGTTTTTTCCCCCATCTTTCCGTAGTAAAACCAAGACGATTTAGTTTGAGTTTTACATTGGGACCCACAATATGTAGCGAAGAAGCATAAGCATTCACATTTTCTGCTTTCAACCACTTTCCTGCCTCACCACTATTTTGGTTGACAATGGAAACCTTACTGTCTTTAATAACAATTCGCGAAGACAACTGAAAAGGGGGTCTATTGGGATCCGGTTTTTTGTCGCTATCGAACTTGGCAATGTACAGATTAAAGTTATCCGTTTCTTCTCCTTTGTAGGTAATTACCTTTAGGTCTGCATTGGTAAGCGATAAAGTAGAAAACTTAAGATCTCTGGAGTTAGAAATCATGGTAAGCCAATCCGAATCGGCTCTTAATTGTTTGGCTTTCAAAAAATCGAACCCCTTATGGTCTTTAATAGTAAGCCCCGTAATAATAACATCTCCGAAATAATTAACCTCTATATGTTCGGTAGTAATATGGGTTTGAAAATCTTGGTTAAGAATATTGAGTACTCTATTTGCTGCCCAGTTTTTGGTAACAGGTAAGTTGATGGCAATTAATAAAGCGATAAACAGAGCCGAAAAAACAAGCATTAACCATAAAAAAAGTTTAGCCCACCAAGAAAGTTTTTTTACATCTTTTTTTGCTTGATTCAAAGATGCTTCGGCACTTTCAATAGGATTTTCTACCGTACTTTTGATATTATCAATAGTTTGATTGACCGAATCACCTATTTTTTCGGTAATATTGCCTTTATTTTTATCTTTATTATTTTCTATATTTGCCATAAATGAGCGAACCGATAATTTTAGGTATTGAATCGTCTTGCGACGACACTTCTGCGGCGATTATCAAAGGAAACAAAATTCTTTCCAACATTGCCGCCAACCAAACCATTCATATTGAATATGGTGGCGTAGTGCCTGAACTGGCATCTCGTGCCCACCAACAAAACATGATTCCTGTAGTTGAAAAAGCGATAACCGTAGCAAATATACAACAAAACGATATATCTGCCATAGGTTTTACCAGAGGTCCCGGACTTTTGGGCTCTCTTTTGGTAGGAACTTCTTTCTCCAAATCTTTAGCCATGGCTTTAGGTATTCCTTTGATAGAAGTTAACCACCTTCAGGCTCACATTCTTGCCCATTTTATTGAAGATGCAAATCCTGTGCCGCCTCAGTTCCCATTTCTGTGTCTTACCGTAAGTGGCGGACATACCATGATTGTTTTGGTAAAAGACCATTTCGATATGGAAATCATAGGAAAAACTACCGATGATGCTGCAGGAGAAGCCTTCGATAAGATTGGGAAAATATTTAATCTGGATTATCCCGCAGGTCCTATTATCGATCGGTTATCTAAAGAGGGAGACAAAGATGCTTTTAAATTCAGTAAACCAAAATTGGAAAACTACGATTATTCTTTCAGTGGGATTAAGACATCTGTTTTATATTTTATTCAGAAAGAACTTCGTAAAAACCCTAATTTTATCCGTGAAAATCTGAATGACCTTTGTGCTTCGGTACAAAAATCTATTGTTGAAATTCTGATGGAAAAATTAGAAAAAGCAGCAGAAGACCTGAAAATAAACCAAGTAGCCATAGCAGGCGGTGTTTCTGCCAATTCGGCACTAAGAGCCGCCATGCAAAATAATGTAGAAAAATTAGGCTGGGACACTTATATTCCCAAATTTGAATACACAACCGACAATGCTGCAATGATTGCCATGGTTGCCCAACTAAAATTCCAAAGAGGAGAATTTACAGATTTGAAAACTAGTGCTGCGGCGAGATATGAAATGTGAAGTCGTAAAGTCGTTTTGTTGTAGAGTTAAGAGTTAGACGTAGAAATTATAATAATTAGCACAGGAACACAAAAAATACCTTTTACTATCTAAACATGATTTGCAAAAAGCAATTTCATACCTAACAACAAACGATTTTACCTCAAAAACAAACAACAATAAAAATGAAACTATTTTTTGGAGAAATTTTTCCTGATGTAAAACTTAGCGATGAGGAACAACAACACATTTCAAAAGTTTTGCGAATGCAAGACGGCGATAAAATTTTTGTTACTGATGGTAAGGGAAATCTCGCCCAAGGAAATCTCGTTTTCGAAGGTAAAAAAGTGCTACTTTCTCATGTGAAAATTCAGGAAAACCTCCCGAATTTTTCTACCCGACTTCATATTGCCATTGCTCCTACAAAAAATATCGACAGAACAGAGTTTCTCGTAGAAAAAGCAACCGAAATGGGTGTTTCAGAAATTACCTTTCTCAGTACCGAAAAAACGGAACGAAAAAATATAAACATCGAAAAAATTCGTAAGCAAAGTATTGCAGCTTCTAAACAAAGCCTTCGTTTTCACTTTCCAAAGATAAATGACATTACTAAGTTTTCGGATTTTATTCGTGATTTAGATGGTGACAATTCTTTTGTAGCTCACTGTCACGAACATTTGGAGAGAATAGAGCTAAGCCAAATTAAGCCAAAAGAAAAAATTACTTTCCTTATTGGTCCCGAAGGAGATTTTAGCGAAAAAGAAATCGTGCTTCTTTCGGAAAAAGGAATTAAAGCGGTATCCTTAGGTAGCCAGCGACTAAGAACCGAAACAGCAGGAATCTTTGTAACTGCATGGAATTACGGATTGCTTTTTTAATGAAAAACTCAAGCTATTTTTTACCACAATGCCCTATTTTAAGTCGCAGGAGGCATTGAAATTTCTTAAAAAAAATAAATTAATCAACTGATTTTCATTGGCTCAAAAAAGTTCACAGTCAAACACTTCTCCGAAGTGTTTTGTTATTTTCTGTTTCACTTCTTCTATTGCTACTTCTCGCTCTAGTTCTCTTTTTAGTGAGGTAACCTGTTTGTCTCTTATTCCACAAGGGATAATGTATTCAAAGTACTTCATATCGGTATTTACATTTAGTGCAAATCCGTGCAATGTTACCCAACGAGAAGCCTTTACACCCATAGCACACATTTTTCGGGCATAGGGTTTTCCTACATCTATCCAAACGCCGGTTTCGCCTTGAGAGCGTTCTCCCTTCAAGCCATATTCAGCAATGGTTCTTATGATTACTTCCTCCAGATTCCGCATATACAAATGGATATCGGTAAAGAAATTCTCCAAATCCAAAATAGGATAGCCTACAATTTGTCCGAAACCATGATAAGTAATATCTCCTCCTCTATTTGTCTTTACAAAAGTAGCCTCTATTTCTTTAAGTTTATCGGCATTAGCCAGCATATTTTCCTCATCTCCACTTTTCCCTAAAGTGTATACATGAGGGTGCTCTACAAAAAGTAAATGATTGGGAGTAACAGTGGTATCTTCGGGAGATAAGTCTCTATTTTTGATTTTAATATCTAAAATCTCCTTCATGAGCTGTTCCTGATAATCCCATGCAGACTGATAATCCTGAGTTCCTAACTCCTCAAATCTTACTTTTTTGTTTTGCTTTGCGTTCATTTGGCAAATTTAATGTAAAAATATTAAGGCTAAAAGGTTATGAAGTTATACCGCTATGAAATTTATGTATTACTTCAATAAGTTTTACACCCTTGTTTATCTTAAATATTTAAAAATCAATTTGATAAATATCTTTGTTTGCCGTTGCAATTAAATATCTTATCCCGAACTGAGGTTAAGTTAAGAAATTGAATAAAAAATTATTGAATAAAATTTAAACAACCTATCAAAATATATTACACGACATTCACTCGGATAAGGCTTTCTGCTCTTTTTATTACTTTTTGAGAATCTGCATTTAGGTTGGTGAGCTCCAATCTTTTACCTAATTTCTCATATTTTACCGTCATTTTATAGAGCGATTCTATGGCACTCATATCGGCGATAGTACTATGAGAAAAGTCTAACACCACCTTTTGAGGATCGTTTTTGAGATTTAGCATTTCCTCGAAAGAGGTAATAGATCCAAAAAACAATGACCCATGTATTTTATACGTTTTCACTCCGTTTTCGGTGGTCTGTTCGGTGTAAATGGCATTGGCTTTTTTCCACGCAAAACTCAAAGCAGAAATTAGGATACCTATAAGTACAGCAACTGCCAGATTATGCCAAATAATGGTAATAGCTGTAACAACCAGCATTACAACTACATCGCTTTTCGGCATTTTATTGAGGATTCTAAAACTGGACCACTTGAAAGTAAAAAAGGAAACCACCATCATAACTCCCGTAAGTGCTGCCATAGGTATTCTTTCGATAATTGGAGCGGCTACCAAAATAATAATTAAAATAGTAATAGCTCCCACAACACCCGAAACACGACTTCGGGAGCCGGCACCCAAGTTTACCAAAGTCTGTGCAATCATAGGACAACCACCCATTCCTGTAAAAAAGCCATTGAGTATATTGGAAGCTCCTTGAGCCAATGATTCTCGTGAGCCATTTCCTTTGGTTTCGGTAATTTCATCAACCAAATTTAGTGTAAGCAGACCTTCCGTAAGTCCTACTGCTGCTACTACCACCGCATAAGGTAAAATTTTAATAAAAGTTTCCCAGGTTGCGGGAACCATAGGAATATGAAAAGGAGGAAGAGAACCACTTACAGGAGAAATATCGCCTACTGTTTTGGTCTCGATTCCAAAAACAACAACAATAGCAAATACTACAATAATAGCAAAAAGCGAAGAAGGAAATTTTTTGGTTACTTTAGGAAAAAGAAAAGTAATAGCTACGGTAAGGGCAACCAAACCAGCCATAATGAACATAGATGAACCGGTTAGCAAACTCGTTTCTCCTGTAGCATCGGTTGTATAAAATTGTTGTAATTGTGCACTGAAAATAATTACTGCCAATCCGTTTACAAAGCCATACATCACAGATTCCGGAACCAGCCTGATGTATTTTGCCCATTTAAAAATACCTACAATAAGCTGAAGAATACCCGCCACAGCTACTGCTGCAAAGGCATATTCGAGACCATCTGATTTAATGAGTGCGATAAGGGTAACCACCGTAGCTCCTGCACCTCCTGAGATAAGACCGGGTCTCCCACCAAACAAAGCAGCTACCAAACCTGCAATAAATGCAGCATATAAACCCGACAACGGGGGAAAACCTGCCAGTATAGCAAAAGATAATGACTCGGGAATCATCGTCATGGCTACAGTAAGACCTGCCAATATCTCTACTCTCCAATTAATTTTCTGATTCAGATCAAAAAATGCTAAAACTTTACTCATCGCGTTATTTTTACGATTTTTTTTTAGGTTCAAAGGTATTGTTTTTTGAGAATAGTGGTTTTATTTATTGGTATGATAGATTTCAGTTATGTAGAATAAAAAAGCGTATCAAAAAAATAGATTTGATACGCTTTTTTATTTTTTACGAAAATTTATTATTTCTCTACCCTTTTTAGGTCTAAATTTTGAAAATCAAAACTAAAATCGGTAATATCCGAAAGAGCTTTTAGTTTCAACGATTGTGCTTTTCCGTTTTCATCTAAGTTAAAAGTAGCAAAAACATCGGCATCATAGCTTCTATCGTCCCATTTTACGACAAAAGTAGTTGCGTTGTATGGCAAAATCTCTCCTTTTAGTCTTGGGGAAGACAGACAAACCATACGGTAAGATGCTCCTTCTTTGGATACTACAACATCACCAAACCATTCATCTTTATAAGTACCCAGGATTTGTTCAAATTTAATAACACTATTGGGATTTTTTTTCGCCCATTCTACCTTGTCGAAAATCTCTTTTTTAGATTTTTCTATTTTGGTAAAATACTGGGTCATTCTATCGTTATTGGTTTTTAACCAATTTCTGTCTTCTATGCCGAGATAGGCGTCTTTCACGGTATTGGTAATCGTGCCGAAAGCTGCTCCGGATTGTTGATTGGTAAGTACTACAATTGCCAATTTCATCTCGGGCAAAAGGGTAAAATGAGTTACCGTCCCTATTAAACCTCCCGAGTGCTGCACTTGTCTTTGCCCCTTCATATCGCTAATGAACCACCCCAAACCATATCCATTGAACTTGGTATTGTACGGTGTTTTTGCTGCCACAGGAATGGGCGATTGTATTTGCCATAGCTCGTTCATCTGTTTTTCGCTGAGAAGTCTTTTTCCGTCTTTGGTAACACCTCCGTTCATCAAAAATTCTGCCCAAGTCAACATATCAGGAATATTACTCATAATACCACCTGCGGCATTGGCAGTTTCGTTCCAATCATGCGGAACCGCAATTGCTTTGCCATTAACCGGAGCATGAGCATCAATAATATTACTCTTGGGCTGAACCCTATTGTAGGAACCAAAACTGGATTTCATGCCAACAGGTTTCAGAATTTTCTGCTCAATAAATTCTGCCCAAGATAATCCACTTACTTTTCGGATAACTTCGCCTGCTACAATAAACATGATGTTATTATAATCCATCGTATTCCTAAACGAATGCTGTGGTTTCAGATATCTCACACGATGTACAATATCGCTCTCCGTAAGATTTCCTCCTTCCGGAAAAAACATTAAATCTCCTTGTCCTAAGCCTAAACCTGCACGGTGTGTCACCAAATCTCTTATGGTAATCTCTTGCGTTACAAAGGCATCATACATTCTAAAATCGGGTAAATGTTTGGTTACTTTATCATCCCAATTGATTTTTCCTTCATCTATCAGCATTCCTAAAGCAAAACATGTAAATCCCTTACTATTGGAAGCAATTCCTACCAAAGTACTCTCGTTCATGGGTTGATTGTTGTGGAGCGAACGAACTCCAAAACCTTTGGAATAAACGGTTTTACCGTCTTTAAGAATGCCTACCGACATTCCCGGCACATCAAAGGTTTTAATAGTATTCTGAATAAGGGCATCTAATTTTTCTTCGGGAATCTGAGCATGAGATACCAGAACTACAAATAGAAAAATGAGGGATAAAAGTTTAGATTTCATCTGTTTATTTTTTTTGTTCAACTATGAAAAGTAATTTTATTTAAATGAGATTTATCTCAATATACATTGAGTCTTCAAAGATAATTATTTTGTATGAACAAGAACCACTTAGCAGAATTTCTACCAAGTGGCTCTATCAACATTAACTAAACCACTATGGACTTAAAGTCCATAGGTTTGAAAAGTCCACGATTCGAGCGTTCATCACTCAATGATAAAGTTGCTTTTATCTTCATCAGTTGGGTTTCTATGATGCTCCGGATATTCATTCAGCATTTCATATTTCCTGTACTCCAGCAACCAAAGCCTATTGCCCAAAAATGACGTCCCCAATAGCACTTCTTTAATTCAGAAAATTCAACTTGCAACTTTCGAGAACTCCTACCTTTAAATAGCTTTACCAAGACTTATATCTTGACTCGGGCAATATTCGACATGCATATGAACATGGGCTTTTGAAACAACTCCTTTCAATATCCTAACATCCTCCGCTTGACAAATTTGCAACAATATACTTCTACATCGTAACTTTATATCGCCCCTCCAAAACAGGATAACGATACTTCGAAAACCAAACCAAATGAGCTGTCAACCTACTTACACTGTGTCCGTTTATTCTTTGATAATCCACTTAACAAAGGTAATATGTTAAAAACTGAAAATGAAATGCACTAAAGTCCATAGTTTTAACTATTTTTGAGACCAATAAATACTAAAAAAATAAAAAAATGAAAAAAACAATTTTAATACTTATCGGATTAAGTATTGTTTCGTGTAAAAAAGAAAAATCTACAGAAACTGAAAACAAGAAAGACACCATTGCTGTTAAGCAAGAAAACATGACAAAAACCGACAGTACTATTGCTATTGCACCAGTTGCAGAAGTATTAATATCTCCTATGGACGGTTTCCCAAAAGACATACAAGGTTGCAGCTGTTATTTTGCCCAAGACAAAGAAATGCTAAAAAATCAGAAATACTATTATGCAGATGATTATCAGCAGACTGCATATGTGAAAGTTGGAGATAAAATAGAAAGATTTAAAATTACCAATGATAAGATGCTGAAAGACCCAAAAATGCAGAAAGATTTTGAAAATGAAAATTATATAGGAAAATTGGTAGTAGAAAAAATCCCTTCTAAATCACATGAAAATAAAGATAATGAACTCTGGCATTACAAAGGTACATTAGAAGTAGCTGATAAAAAGACCGGCAAAAAAACTACAATTCCTATTTATGGAGAATGTGGCTGTTAAATTTAAAATCTCTTTCGCTTGAAGGAGATTTTTTTTATTTTGTAACTTCGTGAAAATTTAAAAAAAATGTCAATTACCCATTGAACCTCAATATATTTGGAAGAATTTCGCAGCATTGAACGCTGTTCCGCGTCCTTCCAAAAAAGAAGAAAAAGTAATCGAATTTATTAAAAAATTTGGCGAAAATCTTGGTTTGGAAACCAAAGTTGACGAAGTTGGAAACGTCATCATCAAAAAAACTGCAACTCCCGGAATGGAAAATAGAAAGTCAATTGTTTTGCAATCTCATCTCGATATGGTTTGCCAAAAAAAACAGCGACGTGAATTTCGATTTTGAAACATAGGGAATTGAAATGGAAATTGAGGGAGATTGGGTCAAAGCAAAAGGTACGACACTAGGTGCGGACAACGGTTTAGGTGTGGCTTCAATCATCCACAAAGGCTTCGGAAATACGAATGTGATTTTGGGAAGACTTTTATTTGCAGGACTTGATAACCAAAACATTCAGCTAATCTCGATTGATGGAGGTGGTTTGAGAAATGGCAATTCCGAGAGAAGCTTTTGCCGTTTTATCGGTGAGAAACTCCACTGAGTTTATTGAAAATGTAAACTCTTTAAGAAAAGCAATTATAGAGGAATTTGCAGAAATTGAAAAAGATTTGACGATAAACATCGAAACTTTCTCTATTCCCGATAAAACAATTTCGGAAGAAAATTCCGCAAAAATCATTTTAGCATTAAAAGCTTTACACAACGGTGTTTACAGAATGTCACCCGATGTTGCAGATTTGGTGGAAGCATCTAATAACGTGGCAAGAGTTGAGTTGAAAGGCGAACTTAAAATATTAAATCTTTCCCGTTCTTCCGTGGAATCTACAAAATTTGCCGTTGCAGAACAGTTGAAAGCCGTTTGTGAATTGGCGGGAATGAATGTAGAACTCAGCGGTTCTTATCCGGGTTGGAAACCAAAGCCCGGTTCAGAAATCGTGAAGCTAATGGAAAAGATTTACGAACAAAGATTTGGCTCAAAACCACATGTTGCACTTGCCATGCAGGTTTGGAATGTGGAATTATCGGTGCAAATTATCCCGAAATGGAAATGGTAAGTTTTGGGCCTACAATTCGTGGAGCCCATTCACCAGATTAGAAAGCAAATATCCTTTCGGTACAAAAGTTTTGGGGATTCCTAAAAGAAATCTTAGCCAATATTCCGGAGAAAAAATAAACTAGGAATGTACTATATAATTTTTGCAATTTCATTGCAAAGCCATTCCAGAAGCTCGCGGTCTTGTTGTGTAAAAGGGTTGAGTGTGTGACTGTCGATATCAATCTGACCTATGTTTTCTCCATTTTTTATAATAGGCACTACTATTTCAGCTTTGGTATCTATACTGCATGAGAGATAATTGTCTTGCTCTTTTACATTGGGAACTATAAAGGTTTGGTTGGAGACTGCTACTTGTCCACAAATCCCTTTTCCAAAGGGAATTACGGTATGATCCGTAGGTGCTCCTACATAAGGACCTAAGACCAATTCTTCTTTGTCTCCGTTTCTGAAATAAAATCCCGTCCAGTTGAAATAGGAAATTTCCTGATCCAAGAGTTGGCAAATTTTCTGAAGTTTCTCCTCCGTAGTATTGCCTTTCGCTTCAAGCAGAGAAGATAGTCTTTTTTTGAGTTCCATTTTTATATTATCCGTAAACCTATTTTATAAATTCTCCAAAGTAAGTTCTTTGAACCCGAACATTCCTCGCTCTTTGATAGTCTCTGCTACACCTTTAGGAAGAAGGTTTTCCCAACCTTTTTCTTGATGAGCAATCTGCTGAAGAATTTCTCTGGAATAAATATTGGTATATTCAGGATTGTAATCTACGATATCTACAATTCTTCTGTTGAGTTTAAAATACTTATACAATTCCTTGAGATTATCGCTCACTCTTAGATTCTCAGAGGTTAATAGCTCTCCTGTAATCTTGTCTCTGTACGGATAAAGATACACCCTCATATCTTTTCGGAAAAATTTACCGAAAGCCTCAAGTATTCCTCCGGAAAGGTTTTTATAATATTCTTCGTCAAAAACCATAAGAAGATTATTCACGCCCATAGCAATACCCAGATAGCGAATAGAATAACTGTTGAAATATTCTACCAATCGGTAATATTCGGAGAAATTGGAGATCATAACCGTGTATCCCAATTTTGCTAAAACATCTACCCTATCCAAGAAGTCTCTCTCGTCTATCTCGCCTCCATCTGCACGGAGATTGGATAGTGTAATTTCGAATAACACCACTGTTTTCTCGGAATCGGATTTGGCATCTTCCATAAACATTTTCAAGCCATTTTCAAACATATCGGTATTTACCAAAGTTACCGGTCTGAAACTTCCTCGCACCGCAAAAACATCGTTTTTGTACAACATATCTGCCGGTAGCATGTTTACTCCTTCCGAGTTGAAAACCACGGCATTCGTCATTCCATTTTTTACGAGTTGCAGACTCATCAACCTATTATCTACATAGGCAAATGCAGGACCTTGAAAATCAATCATATCAATCTCCAAAGTATCCAGCGGAATATAGTCGTACAAGCTATTGATGAGGTTTCGAGGATTGTCGTAATGGTAAAAAGCTCCATAAATTAAATTTACCCCCAAACTCCCTAAGGTTTCCTGCTGAAGTGTGGCATCATTTTCCTTGAAACGTACGTGGAGTACAATACTGCTATAGTCTTCATCTGGTTTTGCCTGAAATTTGATTCCTATCCAACCGTGTCCTTTATTGGTTTTTTCGTAATTAATGGTGGTAACGGTATTGGCATAAGAAAAGAATTTTCTTTGGGGATTTTGTATCCTATCGATACGTTCTTCCATTAGTGCTACCTCATGATCCAACATATTCTGAAGTCGATGGCGGGTAACATATCTATTTTTGTACTCTTTACCGTAGATGGCATCACTATAATCCTTGTCATAAGAAGACATGGCTTTGGCAATCGTTAAAGATGCCG
>JAGOJI010000152.1 GCA_017995195.1 Cloacibacterium sp. | reverse complement strand
TATGAGCCTTTATTTCCGCCAAATCTACTCACATTCAGCAACAGAGAAAGCATGAAATGACGTCTCAGGACAAGATCTTCCCGATCTTCAATATAATTGTCACCAATGTTACGGATAGCATTCTGACGCTGGTTGAGCACATCATTAATACTAAATTTGAGAGTCATCTGCTTTTTGTAAAATTGATAGTTAGCGCCTGTATTCCAAAAATAGGAAGTACGATTAAAGCCAGCTGATATGTTATTATTTTTGGCGATGCTGATTTCATTAATAAAATAAAGGGAAGATTTCATAAAATAATTAGTCATACCAAAAGAAAAGTTTTGCTGTGCAGCACGGGTTTTATCAATACGATAATTCTCAAAGTTTGAGATATTATAATTGATTCCTAATGAACTGTTTATGTCCATAATTTCTTTTAAAACCAGCTTCAGTGTTATTTTCGGGGCGATGTTATATACTGAGTTTTTATATTCTGTTCCATTAATAAAACCCTTTCTTTGGGCATAACTCGAGTAAAACGAAGGAGAGATTCGAAAATCATTGCCACGCCATTTCCAACTTTTGGTAAAACGGCTGTCCAAACTTAAAACTTTATCGCCGCTGATGTTTGCATAAGTACGGAACTGCCTTCCGGCATCATCATAATAAGAATAATCCGAAACGTCATTATCGGTATAGTCAAATTTAATTTTTGCTGAATATGTGATGTTTTTCGGGATATTTCTGTTTAGAAAATATAAGGAACTCGTGTTTTTCCAGGTGCTTTCCAAATCGGGATTTCCCTGGATGGTCACCAGTGGGTTTGAAATATCTGTGAATGGATTGAGCGACATCATTGACGGTGCATTAAAACTACTCATATTCGAAAGTTCTACTGATTTGGTTCTGGAAAATCTATAAATAAATTTGGTGTTGTAACTGGGAAAAACAAAGTTTCTAAGAAAACTTTTATCTTCATTGTTGAAGACAGAATTAAAATCATTATTGTTGATTTCCAGATTTGCGTGAAAGAAAAACCTGAATCTAGTTTTATTCAAATCATAACCAACTGAACTATAAAGCGAGTTGATATTTTGATTGATGAGGTTGGACAACAGTGTGTTATAGCTGGAGTAGTCTTCTGTAGCTAAATTAAAATCATGAACTTGTCTGTCGTTTTTTAAGGATTGTGATATGTAGGTGATTTCCGTTGAAACGATAGCCGAGTCCGAAACCGGTTCGTCATATCTGGCATTAAAATTAAAATCTGTATTTTGATTTTTAGCTACAGTTCGCTGATTTCTGTAATCATTATCCAAAGGGGATTGGTTGAAAATGGTATTGGTTAAATTATAATCCGTGCTGCTGTTTCCCGTAATATTTGTACTGACGGATCCGGAAAAAGAGCGTCCCTGTTTCTCGAATTTTTTTGTAATAGCCAGTGATTGAGAGAAGTTGTTATTTATAGATTTTTGATTAATAACACCTGAGCTGGAGTTCAGCAAAATATTATCTCGATATGTGGATGAGTTATTTTCTGAAGCGCCCTCATTTGTATTGTTATTAAAAGAAGAGTTGAAAATCAGGTTGGTGGATTTGTTAAGCCTAAGTGTAGCATTCGTGTTAAATGAAAATCGTTTAAGATCCCTTTTGCCCGATCGTTCCGTGTTTTTATCCAATTTGTAATCAGGTAAAAAAGTGGTTCTTGCAATTTTGGAGTAGGTTTCGGTATTTCTCTGATAAAAATTAGCATTTAACCTTTCCAGATCAAGGTTGTCAAATTTGTTAGAATAAGTTGCATTTACAATCGTTGTAGTGAAAATTCCAGCACCAGAACCAGTTTTGCCGGATAATCCACTATTGATATTATTAGAACCTGCGGACAATGAAAGCTTGGAATCCTGATTTATTTTTGTAAAAAATAATGCACCGTCATATCTGTTGTTCGAACCATAACCTAGCCTCAGGTTGGTAATTGTTCCAAGTCGGTTTTTTTTATCCATCACAAAGTTTATGGTCAGGCTGTCAGTTATTGGAGTTCTGCCCGTCAATTCTTCTTCCTTGGTTTTGGATGTGGTAACCTGAATTTTCTTGATGATGTTTGCGGGAATGGTTTCTAATTCTATTTTCCCGTTTTTGTCAAACAGAGGTTTTCCATTGATATGGATTTTACTGACAGATTTTCCGTTCACTGTTATTTTTCCGTCCGTGTCTATTTCTGCACCAGGAATTTCTTTGACTAGATCATCAATTTTGCTGTCCGGCTTCACCTTCATTCTGGAAGCATTGTATTCAACCGTATCTTTTTTGATGATGACAGGTGCCGCATTGATCTGAACCTCTTCAATATTGGTTACAAGATCTTTAATTAGTTTTAAAGTTCCAAGTTCTTCGTTATATGATATATTTTTGAAAATTCTTGAAGTCGGGCGAAATTGACTGCCTGAAATTAGTAGAAATACGGTCTCATTCTGCTTTGGGGTTTTGATGCTGAAGTTTCCGCTTTTGTTTGTACCGGTATAATTGATAATTGAAGAATCCTTTTGTTTCATTAAAGAAACGGTAGCATTTTCAAGAGGATTGTTATTTTCATCGGTTACTTTTCCTTTGATGCTAAACGTTTGGGCGTTTAGTTTTAGAAAAATGAATAATAAAATCAGTAATATTTTTCTAATCATTTGGTTTTTAGTTTTCCTTCAAATCATAAAATTTAACATGTTTTTTTAATAGGATCCAATTTATAAAACTTATAAAATCGAAAACTATTGTGTATTTATGATTTTTTAAATAACTGAGTTCGATTTAAGATTGATGCAAAAATATAATAGGAATGGGCTTTAGCCCATTTTAATGATTCGGAACGGACATTGGCTTTAGCCAAAACATATCATTGATTTTGGCTAAAGCCAATGCTGAACTTCAATCTTTACATCGGGCTAAAGCCCGAAGCTATTAATAAAATGCAATAAATTGATTATCAGTTAATTTGAAAACACCTTACATCGAACTCACGTTAAATAATATCAAAATAAGAAAACCTCCGGGTTTCGGAGGTTTCCATATTTCTTTAGGTGATTAAAATTATGCCTTCAAATACCTTGAGTAAGCATAACCTTCTTCACCATCTTTGGTTTTGATTTTCCACCAATCGTCAGAAGAC
>JAGOJI010000070.1 GCA_017995195.1 Cloacibacterium sp. | reverse complement strand
CCACATTTTATAAGTCAAGAATTTCAAGTCTGAGGTTAGATAATTAGAGATTTATTTTTTCAGACCATTAAAATTTTGATGGGCAAAGATAGTCAAGTACAGATTGATTTCAAATAATTCTGATAGATTTTTAAAAAATGTCAATACCAGAATATAAAAAGAGAGACTTTTCAGTGTCTCTCTTAATATAGTTGAGCTGTTAAGTATTAAAAACTAATCTAAATTTACATATGCAGTGCACGTTTCCCTGTTGCATCTAAGGCTGCTTCTTTAATAGCCTCTGTAAAGGTTGGGTGGGCGTGGGAAATTCGGGCGATATCTTCTGCACTTGCACGGAACTCCATTGCTGTTACAGCTTCGGCAATCATATCGGCTGCTCTGGCTCCAATCATGTGAACGCCTAATATTTCATCGGTTTTTTCGTCTGCAATTACTTTTACCAATCCATCAATATCTCCTGAAGCACGGCTTCTTCCTAAGGCTCTCATAGGAAAACTTCCTACTTTTATAGCTTTTCCTTCTTCTTTTAGCTGTTCTTCTGTTTTACCTACACCGGCAACTTCGGGCCAAGTGTATACGACTCCCGGAATGAGGTTGTAGTTGATATGAGGCTTTTGCCCCGCCAAAGTTTCTGCAACAAAAACGCCTTCTTCTTCGGCTTTGTGTGCCAACATTGCTCCTTTTACTACGTCACCAATTGCGTAGATATTGGCTACATTGGTTTGTAAATGGTCATTGGTTTTTATACGTCCTCTTTCATCTAATTCTACACCTGCTTTTTCTAAGCCTAAACCTTCGGTGTAAGGTCTTCTTCCTACGGAAACCAAGCAGTAATCTCCTTCTATGACTACTTCCTCTCCTTTTTTATCTTTTGCGGTTACTTTTACGGTATCGTTATTTCTTTCTACTGCCTGTACTGCGGTAGAAAGCATGAATTTCATTCCTTGTTTTTTTAGGACTTTTTGCAATTCTTTAGAAAGGGCACCGTCCATGGTAGGAATTATTTTGTCCATAAATTCTACCACAGTTACTTCAGAGCCTAATCTTTTGTATACAGAGCCTAATTCTAAGCCAATTACACCACCTCCGATAACGATAAGATGTTTGGGAATTTCCTTTAAGTTTAAGGCCTCTGTAGAAGTAATTACTCTTTCTTTATCTAAGGTAATAAAAGGCAAAGAACTTGGTTTTGAACCTGTAGCAATAATGGTATATTTTGATTCGATGGATTCTGAGGAACCATCTTTTTTAGTAATATTTATTTTAGTAGCAGATTCGAAACTTCCTACACCTTCAAAAACAGTTATTTTGTTTTTATCCATCAAGAAGTTGATTCCTTTGGTGGTCATATCTACCACTTCGTTTTTACGGGCAATCATTCTTGCTAAATCTGCTTTTGGCTCATTGATGATAATGCCGTGATCGGTAAAAGTATGAGCAGCGTTGTGGAAATGTTCGGAGCTGTCCAAAAGTGCTTTAGATGGTATACAACCTACATTTAGGCAAGTTCCGCCTAATGTGGAATATTTCTCGATAAGAGCTGTTTTAAAACCTAATTGTGCACATCGAATGGCAGCAACATATCCGCCGGGACCGGAACCAATTATAGTAACATCGAATTGACTCATTGTATTTGTTTTTAATTTAATGCAAAAATAGGGCTTTTTTTGTGAAGAGATAAAGTTGTTTCTGTAATCAATAAAATAGATTTCTTTAATGATATTTTTAAAACCTTGGAATAGCTTGGTATATCTCTATTCGTGAGTTTTCGAAAATCTTTTCCCCAAAAATTGAATATTCGCATAGGTTTCAGTATTTTTGCTTTTTGGCAATTTCTAATCAAAGTTTTTTCTAAGTAATTTTGGTTTTTTATTCACACAAACAATGAGCGAAAATTTACAAACACAATACACCGAAAACAATATTAAAACTCTGGAACCTCGCGAACACGTGCGTTTGCGACCGGGAATGTATATTGGAAAATTGGGCGATGGCTCCTCCGCAGACGATGGGATTTATATTTTGTTGAAAGAAGTCATCGACAATTCTATTGATGAATTCCGTATGAAAAACGGGAAAAAAATAGAAGTCAAAATCACCGAAGGAAAAGTGGTAGTGCGGGATTATGGTCGTGGAATTCCTTTAGGAAGTATTGTAGACGTGGTTTCTATTATGAATACGGGTGGGAAATATGACGATGGTGCTTTCAAAAAATCTATTGGTTTGAATGGAGTAGGAACCAAAGCGGTAAACTTCCTTTCCGAATATTTTCAAGTAAAATCGGTTCGAGATGGGAAACTCAAACGTGCGGAATTTCGCCAGGGAAGATTGGTAGAATTGTTCGATGAGGTAGAAACCAACGAAAAAAATGGTACAGAAATTACCTTTATTCCGGACGATACCATCTTTATCAACTATAAATTCCGCAGCGAATATGTGGTACGAATGCTCCGAAATTATACCTACCTGAATTTAGGACTCAAAATACATTTCAACGGAGAAATCTACGAATCTCAGAATGGTTTACGAGATTTATTGGAGGAGGAAATAGAGGGCGAAATTGTGTATCCAATCATTCACATCAAAGATGATGATATGGAGGTAGCGATTACCCATTCCGACAAATCCCAGTCCGAAACCTACTTTTCTTTTGTTAATGGGCAATATACTTCACAAGGTGGAACACATTTGAACGCTTTTAAGGAAGCATTTGTGAAAACCATCAGAGAATTTTACAATAAAAACTTCGAAGCTGCTGACATTCGGAAAGCGATAATAGGAGCCGTTTACATCAATGTTGGAAATCCTGTTTTTGAATCCCAAACCAAGACCAAACTGGGGTCTACCACAATGGGACAGGATAAAAACGGACAAGAATTAGAAACCATTAAAACTTTTGTGATTAATAATCTCAAAAGTAAACTCGATAATTTCCTTCATAAAAATCCTGAAATCGCAGAAGCTATTCAGAGGAAAATCCTAATCTCGGAACGGGAACGAAAGGAACTTTCCGGCATACAGAAATTGGCACGAGAAAGAGCTAAAAAAGTATCGCTTCACAACAAAAAACTGCGTGATTGTCGCCAGCATTATAACGACCAAAAGGCAGTACGAAAATCAGAAACCATGATTTTCATTACCGAAGGAGATTCTGCATCGGGTTCTATTACCAAATCTCGCGATGTGGAGACACAAGCGGTATTTTCGCTCAAAGGAAAACCACTGAATTGTTACGGAATGACCAAAAAAGTAGTGTACGAAAACGAGGAATTCAACCTGTTGCAAGCCGCACTGAATATTGAAGATTCTTTGGAGGATTTGAGGTATAACCACGTTATTATCGCTACTGATGCCGATGTAGACGGAATGCACATTAGGTTGCTCATGATTACCTTTTTCCTGCAATTTTTTCCGGATTTAATTAAAAACGGACACTTGTATATTCTACAAACGCCTTTGTTTAGGGTAAGAAATAAAAAAGAAACCCGCTATTGCTATACCGAACCGGAGAGAATTAAGGCATTGGAAGAACTCGGTAGAAATCCGGAAATTACCCGATTCAAGGGACTTGGTGAGATTTCTCCAGATGAGTTTAAACATTTCATAGGCAAGGATATTCGGTTGGAACCGGTAGTGATTGGTAAAGATTTAACGATAGAAAATCTACTCGAATTTTATATGGGTAAAAATACACCGGATCGACAAAATTTTATCCTCAATAACCTTGTGGTAGAAGATCCGGATATCGATAAAAAAGAAGTACTGAGCGATGCAGACGTGTAAAATATTTGCACAAAAAAAATAAAAACACAAAAAACACAAAAAAACACAAACGATGAGATTAAGTAATAAAAACAAAGCATCGGTCTATCACTTTGTGATGACCTTGCTGAACATATTCCTAATATTAGGAATTGTGCTATTTTTTATAGAAAGGTATAAATTTGATGTTTTAGGCTACGAAAGTTGGTTACTTATTGTTGTTCCACTCCTGTTGATGGGGATTTTTGTACTGAGAGGCAGACAGATTTTTGAGTACGACAGCGATGGAGAGGCTCTTAATTTCAAAAACAGAAGTGTAATGCCTTTTACAAGAAAAGAAGCAAGAGACAAATTTCCCAAATACAAGCTGTTGTCTTATGAAGTAGTTAATGCGATGGTTTTCAAGAATTTGTATATAAAAATAAAAAGTAAAAAAGAATATCCTACAGTTTTGAAATATGATATTTCCTATCTTACCAATAAAGAAATACGAGATTTGAAAACTTCTTTAAACAAAATTGTAAAATATAATAGAGAAGCAAATAGAGAAGGTTAATAATGGAAGAAAAATTACACCAAGAAGAATCCCTGAAAAAAGTTTCCGGTCTGTACAAAGATTGGTTTTTAGATTACGCATCTTATGTAATTTTGGATCGGGCAATTCCGTCGATTTTCGATGGATTCAAACCTGTTCAACGTAGAATTATGCACTCCATGCGGGAGTTAGAAGACGGCAGGTACAACAAAGTTGCCAATATTGTGGGGAATACCATGAAATACCACCCACACGGAGATGCCTCTATTACCGATGCCATGGTGCAAATTGGGCAAAAAGAATTGCTCATTGATACGCAGGGAAACTGGGGAAACGTTTTCACAGGTGACTCTGCGGCGGCGGCAAGGTATATAGAAGCAAGGTTGACCCCTTTTGCGTTGGAAGTGGTTTTCAATCCCAAAACTACCGATTGGGCAAAATCTTACGACGGTAGAAATAACGAGCCTATAGATCTTCCTGTAAAATTCCCGTTACTTCTTGCTTCCGGTGTCGAGGGGATTGGAGTAGGGCTTTCTACCAAAATTATGCCTCATAATTTCATTGAGCTTATTCATGCGTCAATAGCTTATCTCAAAGGCAAAAAATTTGAATTGTACCCCGATTTTCTCACAGCCGGTTTGCTGGATGTGTCGAGTTATAATGATGGCGAACGTGGCGGAAAACTCCGAGCCAGAGCCCGAATCATTCAGAAAGATAAAAATACGCTCTGCATTACCGAACTTCCTTTTGGCAAAAATACGGGGGATTTAATTGATTCCATCATAAAAGCCAACGAGCGAGGAAAAATTAAAATCAAGAAAATTGAAGATAATACGTCAGACGAAGTAGAAATCAATATTCATTTGACAAACGATGTTTCGCCCGACAAAACCATAGATGCATTGTATGCCTTTACCGATTGCGAAATTTCGATTTCACCGAATGCTTGCGTAATTGTGGGCGACAAACCCATGTTTCTCTCCGTTTCGGAAATTCTTCGTCAAAATACCGATCACACCGTTTCTTTGTTGAAAAAAGAATTGGAAATCGAACTTCACGAATTGCAAGAAAAATGGCATTTTGCCAGTTTGGAAAAGATATTCATAGAGAACGAAATCTATCAAGAAATCAAAAACAGAGCTTCGAAAGAGGAAGTGTATACCGCGATTGATAAAGCTCTGAAACCCTTTACCAAAAACCTTTTACGAGAAGTTACCACCGAAGATATTATTAAATTAACAGAACTTCCTTTCATGCGAATTTCCCGATACGACCAAGACAAAGCCATGGAAAATATCCTTGCCTTGGAAGGGAAAATAGAACAAGTGAAGCATCATTTGGTACATTTGATAGAATATGCCACTGAATATTTTCAAAATATTTTGAAAAAATACGGCAAAGGTAAGGAACGCAAGACCGAATTGCGGGTTTTTGATACCATAGATGCCACAAAAGTAGCGGTAGCCAACGAAAAATTCTACGTGAACCGAACCGAAGGCTTTATAGGAACGTCCTTGAAAAAAGATGAATTTTTGTTCGATTGTTCGGATATTGATGATATTATTACCTTCCAAAAAGACGGAACAATGAAGGTGGTAAAAGTAGAAGCCAAAACCTTTATTGGCAAAGACTTGCTGCACGTAGGAATTTGGAAAAAGAACGACAAACGCACCGTTTATAACATGATTTATCGCGAAGGAAAAGATGGACCTTATTACATGAAACGTTTCTCCGTAACTGCCGTTACCCGAAACACCGATTACAAATTGGCATCGGACAAAAAAGGTTCGGAGGTTTTGTATTTTTCTGCAAATCCGAATGGAGAAGCAGAATTGGTAACGGTTTTACTAAAACCCAATTCCAGAGTTCGTAAGAATAAAATTGATATTGATTTTTCGGAATTAGCCATAAAAGGAAGAGATTCCAAGGGAAATTTGGTTACCAAATATGCTGTAAAAAAAGTAGATTTGAAGGAAGAAGGACATTCTACATTAGCCCCGAGAAAAATTTGGTTTGATGATACGGTACGTCGTTTAAATGCTGATGCACGCGGGCAATTGCTTGGAAGTTTCAAAGGGGACGATAAAATCCTTACGATTAATCAAAATGGGGAAGCAAAACTCGTTTCTTTTGATTTGATGAACCGTTTCGATGATGAATATTTGGTTCTCGAAAAATGGAATCCTGAGCAGGCAATTACCTGTATTTATTTCGATGGCGAAAAATCCATTTATTTTATCAAGCGATTTTTGTTGGAGAATACCACAAATATTCAGCATTTTATGCCTTCGGAGCACCCAAAATCCTTTATCGAATTTGTAGGAACTTCGGACAATTGTACCGCCGAAATTATTTTTGCCAAAGATAAATCGGGTAAAGAAAAAGAACCGGAAACCATTAATATTGATGAATTTATTTCGGTAAAAGGAATAAAAGCAATTGGAAATCAGTTTATTAAAGAAAAAGTAAAATCCATTAATATTACCGTTCCGGAACCTTCGGAAGAAATTGGCGAAGGTTTTGATGAGGTAGAAAATTCAGCGGGAAGCATCGGCTTCATTGATCATGACGTGAAAGATGATGATTTCCCGGAAGAAGGAACAATAGGAAGTTTGTTTAATTAGATTTAAAAAATTTAAAGATTTAAGAATTAAAAAAATAGGAAAATCTAATCATAACATTCAAATAAACACTACATATTTTATAAAAAATGAATTTAGCATTAATCATACTCATCGCAATTACTGTAGTTATCAGTTTTATCGGATTTCAGAATCCTTCGGTTTTTGAAAAATACAAATTTCAGGTTGGTGCTATTCAGCAACGGAAAGAATACATTCGTTTGATTTCGGCGGGATTTTTACACGCCGATATTATGCACTTGGTTTTCAATATGTTAACCTTGTATTTCTTTGGTCCGCTTGTAATTAGCACTTTTGGAATAATGGGATTTGTGCTTATCTATATAGGCTCTATTTTGTTAGGAAATATCTTCAGTTTGTACATTTATAAAAACCAATCGTACTATTCGGCTATTGGTGCAAGTGGAGGCGTTTCGGGTATTTTGTTTGCTGCTATTGCCATTTATCCGCATATCGGAATTGGCTTTATGTTTATCCCAATTCCTATTCCCGGCTATATTTTTGGGGCTTTGTATTTCAGTTATTCCGTTTATATGATGCTGAATCCGAAACAGTGGGATAATTTGGGGCATGCCGCACATTTGGGAGGTGCCGCTTTCGGTTTGGTGTATGCGGTGGTATTTCAAACGCAGGTGGCTATGGGGAATATTCAATATCTGGCTATTATGTCTTTACCACTATTGTATATGGGATACCAAATTTTAGTAAATAAAAGAATTGGATAGGTTAAAAATTGTAAAAACATGGCGAAAATTATAAAAATATATCCCGAAAATCCGCAAGAAAATCTCATTGATCAAGCGGTAAAGGTTTTACAGGAAGGAGGTTTAATTATTTATCCTTCGGATACGGTGTATGCGTTGGGCTGCGATATTAATAACGTAAAAGCTATGGAAAAATTAGCTCATTTGAAGGGAGTAAGATTAGACAAAGCTCATTTTTCTATTGTTTGTAACAATCTGAGTCATCTTTCGGAGTTTACCAAACCTATCGAAACTTCTGTTTTTCGTTTACTCAAGAATACATTGCCCGGACCTTTTACGTTTATCTTAGAGGCGAACAAAAACCTTCCGTTGGCTTACAAAGGCAAAAAAACGGTAGGAATCCGCGTTCCCAATCATATTATACCTCAGCTTATTGTAGAAAAATTAGGTCATCCTATTGCCTCTACTTCCATAAGAGATGAAGATGAGGTGATAGAATATTCTACCGATCCTGAACTCATTGCAGAGAAATTCGAAAATTCAGTAGAGTTGGTAATAGATAGTGGTTATGGGGACAATGTGGCTTCAACTATTGTAGACCTTACCTCAGGAAGTCCGGAAATTATACGACAAGGAAAAGGAGAGTTGTAAGAGCTCTATAGTAAAGTTAGGCGTTGTCTTTAAATGTTTAAACTTATTCCATAAATTCTTTGAATCAAGAAAAAAAACACTTAAGAAATGAAAATTTTAACCTCTCCTGCTAAACTCATGAACATTAGTAATTCTACAGAATTACTAAAGCCTACTGTGCCTCAGTTCATTGATGAAGCAGCACAAATACAATCGTACCTCAAAGAGAAAACTCCTCAATATCTGGCAGAACTCATGGAGCTTTCTGCTAAATTAGCCGATGAAAACTGGGAGAGAAATCAACAATGGAAAAAAAATCCTACCTCCGAAGAATCTGCACCGGCATTGTTTGCTTTTACCGGTGAAGTATATAGAGGGTTAGATGCTCAATCGTTGGACAAAAAAGCTGTAGATTATCTTCAAAAAAACTACCGAATGCTTTCGGGCTTATATGGTTTGCTGAAACCTTCGGACAAAATTATGTTGTACCGATTAGAAATGGGGCGAAAATTTGGATTCGACAAGTATAAAAATTTGTATGATTTTTGGACCGATAAAGTGACCGAACAACTGAATACAGAACTGAAACCGAAAGACATAGTTCTGAATTTGGCAAGCTCCGAATACATTAAAGTTATTAATCGAAAAAAACTAAATGCTCCTGTAATAGATTTTGATTTTTACCAAATTCAGCCCGATGGAAAACTCAAAACCATTGTAGTATATACCAAGCATGCCCGAGGATTGCTTACCCGTTTCTGTGCAGAAAATAATGTAAAAACTTTGGAAGAAGTAAAGGCTTTTAACTACGAAGGTTATCTGCTTTCAGACGAGCGTTCTACAGATAAAAAATTGGTGTTTGTAAGATAATTTTATTTTGACTATTTCAGATTTAAAACACGTTTTTCAACAGGAACTTTCGGAGGTTTATTCTCCATCGGAAAGTTTGATGTTGTTTTTTATTTTTTCTGAACATTTTTTGGGATTCCATAGGCTACAACTGAAAAATGAATATTCCCAAATATTGTCACAAGAAGACTCTCAAAGGTTTTTGGGTATTATTTCTCAACTTAAAACAGGGAAACCCTATCAGCAAATTATAGGAGAAACCGAGTTTTACGGGCTAAAATTTTTTATTGATGAACATGTCCTTATCCCAAGACCGGAAACGGAAGAATTGGTTGATTTGATGATTCAAAGATTAAAAAAATCAAACATCGAAAAATTTAAAATGATTGATATTGGAACAGGAAGTGGTGTTATCCCTATTGTTCTGAAAAAATATTTTCCGGATTCTTGTATCTCTGCAATAGATGTCTCGGAAAAAGCCCTGTGTGTCGCCCAAAAAAATGCGAAATTCCACGGTCTTGAGGTTCAGTTGATGCAGAGAGATTATCTTCGAGAAGGCATGGGTGGAAATTATGATATAGTAGTTTCTAATCCACCTTATATTGGGATAAGTGAAGAGGATGATATTGCCAATTCTGTGAAAAATTTTGAACCGACCATCGCTTTATTTTCTCCCGACGAAAACCCTTTGATTTTTTACGAAAAAATAGCAGAAGATTGCAGACAATTTTTGAATAAAAGAGGCTGGCTTTTCCTTGAAATCAATCAGAAATTAGGAAAAGAAACCTTGGTACTCTATCAAGATATCCTTTCGGAAGTAGATTTGGTTGAAGATTTATCAGGAAATCATAGATTTATTGTGGGGAGAAAGTGAAGATTGGGAAATCTTAGATTTTCGGCGTTGTTTTAAATTATTAGGAAAAACCATCTGAAAAATAGCATATTTCTTAGTTCTCTTTATGTTTTTTATCTCGAATCAAGTTAAAGAGCTCCTGCTTCCCTAAGAATAAGTTGAATATTTTTGAATGTATTGGGAAGCACGTCGGATTGTATTGCCTGCTCATCTTTCCACTCTACTTGGGTAATTCCTTCTTCGGTTTGGGGAATAAGTTTTTCATTTCCCTTATACTTCATTGAATACCAATAGGTTGTTTTCAAGACTCTTTCGTTGTCTTTTTTTTCTTTGTAGATGTGAAAAGTAGAGCCAATAAACCTTTCAATCATTAAGTGATTGAGCCCTGTTTCTTCTTCAACTTCTCTTACAGCAGCTTTTTCAAGGGTTTCTTCGGGTTCTAATTTTCCTTTTGGCAAATCCCATTTTCCTAATCGGTAAATAAACAATATTTTTCCCTCTTCATTTTTTACAATTCCTCCGGCAGCTTCTATATTTAGGAATAAATCGCAGAAATCTTCCCAAACTTTTTCGGCTTCTTCATCGTAAATATTCACACTTTGGCAAGACGTATTTTCGAGTAAATCTATAGCAATCTCTATAGTAGCAAGCCCTTCATAAGCGAGATTTTTTTCGGCATTATCCGAATAATTATTAATAGATAATTTTTTTTCATTGATAAAAACTTTATACATTTGTGTTAGAATTTTGATTAGTCTTACAAAAATATAAAAAATGAACATAGAAGGAAGGAAAATCGTAGTAAATAAATCTTCGAAGCAGTTATTTGAAATGCTGAAAAATCCTGCAGATTACAAAGATTTGATGCCGGACAGTCTTACCAGTTTTGAATCAAGAGAAGATGGTTTCAAATTTGGGCTCAAAGGAATGCCGGAAGTTGCCCTAAAAATTGCCGAATTGGTAGAAAACGAAAAAGTGGTATTGAAGTCGGCAAGTTCGTCATTGGATTTTTCATTAACAGGGCTTATGAAACCATTGAGTGAAACCCAAACGGAATCTCAGTTGTTATTTGAAGGAAACTTCAACCCGTTCATTAAAATGATGGTTGAAAAACCGCTCCAGAACTTCATTAATAATTTAACGGATAAACTGGAACAGATATAAAATATTTTCCCCGTAAAAAAACTAAGGCTTCAGACCGAGGAAAACGATAAGGTTTTCTTCTTAGTCTGAAGCCTTTTTTTAGCTTTTTTTTTGATATTTATTGGTCTCAAAT
>JAGOJI010000015.1 GCA_017995195.1 Cloacibacterium sp. | reverse complement strand
GTTAATCTCGCCCCTGAAACCTGTTCGTACATATCGTAGATACGTTCTCTGTCCTGAAAAATATAGGTAAAGCCCGTAATAGCTCCGGTATCTACCCCTATTACTCCATTGCAAATCAAATGGTCGGCAATTCTTGCCAATTCCATAATGATGATTCTCATATAATCTACCCTTTTGGGAACTTCGCAACCGATGAGCTTTTCTACTGTCATATGCCAACCGATATTATTAATTGGGGCAGAACAGTAGTTGAGACGATCGGTAAGGGTAGTAATCTGATGGTATGGTCTGCGTTCGGATATTTTCTCGAACGCTCTGTGGATATAGCCTATTGTAGGCTCGGAATGGAGAATACGCTCTCCATCCATAGTAAGAATATTTTGAAAAATACCATGTGTAGCAGGATGGGTAGGTCCTAAATTAAGAGTATAGAGTTGCCCGTCTATCTGCTCCTTAGAGTCGTATTGACTGAGTATATTGGCTAATTGATTGTCTTTCATAGTTTTAATAATTGATAATTCGATGAATGATAATTGATAGAATGGAATCGTTCATCAATTATCTCTTATCATTTATATTTTATCTTCCAAACATGGTATCGTCTTTATCCGT
The DNA here is from genome assembly GCA_017995195.1 of Cloacibacterium sp. Lineage (GTDB taxonomy): Bacteria > Bacteroidota > Bacteroidia > Flavobacteriales > Weeksellaceae > JAGOJI01. The sequence goes on along the minus strand of JAGOJI010000015.1, from coordinate 32,767 downwards.
ACGGGTTCCGTCTTCCAACTCATATTCTCTAAGCATAGGATGGTAGCCTAAATCCGGATCATTTAGAATCACTCTTAAATCAGGGTGTCCTTTGAATTTAATTCCATAAAAATCGAATGTTTCTCTTTCCATCCAATTGGCTCCCGCATACAAGTCGGTAAGAGTTTCTACTTCTGCATTTTCTTTAGTAAAAAAGGTTTTGAGCCTTATTCTATTATTGCTTACCAAATTGTGCAGATGATAGATGACACCCAATTCTTTCTCTTTATTTTCCGGAGAATGAATTCCACAAATGTCCGTCAAAAAAATAAAACCCAAAGACGATTCTTTAAGATGGTGAATTACCTTTTTAATCTCTTCTTTTTTTATCTCAAGTGTCAAAAAACCGTAAGGCTCCGATGATTGAAGAACTGCATTGGGAAACTCCCTTGTAATGGCTTCTAAAACAAATTCGTTGGTCATATCAATTTTTGTTTCATATTTGGTGGTTTCCTGTTTCAAATTCAAAAAAATAGTGTAACCGAAACCTGAAACGAATTATCTTTATTTTATATCGTAACTTTCTAAAAGATGCTTATATTCCGGCATATCTCTTCGGCGAATACTCTCGCTTTCTGCCAATGCCTGAACCTGCATAAATCCTTCTAATATCTGCTCCGGACGTGGCGGACAACCCGGCACATAGACATCTACAGGAATAATTTTATCAATACCTTGTAACACCGAATAGGTGTCGAATATTCCACCGCTGGAGGCACAAGCCCCCACAGAAATTACCCATCTTGGTTCTGCCATTTGGGTATAAACCTGCTTGAGTACGGGTCCTAATTTTTTGGAAATCGTACCACAAACCATCAAAACATCGGCTTGCCGAGGAGAAAAACTCAATCTTTCGGCACCGAATCTTGCCAAATCATAGTTGGGCATCATGGTTGCCATGAATTCTATCCCGCAACAAGAGGTAGCGAAAGGCAATGGCCAAAGAGAATTTGCTCTTGCCATACCAATAATGGTACTCAGCTGCGTAACGAAAAATCCCTCGCCACTGAAACCTTCCGGTGCATCTACTATTTTTATTTCTTTATTTGACATCTACGTTTTAATTTAAAGATTGAAAGATTTTAAAGATTTAAAAATTGAAAAAAAATTAAAGATTAATCTCTGAAATCAATTTATAAAAGTTTCTTTTGCCCTACTAAAGAGGCAAGTCATTATTTATCCCAATTCAATGCTCCTCTTTTTAACACATAAAAATATCCCATGAAAAATACTGCCACAAAGGTAAGTACCGCTATAAATCCCGGTACTCCAAACTCTCTGAAGTTTACAGCATAAGGATAAAAAAAGACGATTTCTATATCGAAAAGTACGAATAGAATCGCCGTCATAAAATATTTTACCGAGAAGGGTGTTCTGGCATTCCCCTGAAGCTCTACACCACATTCAAAGGCTTCATCTTTTTTCTTACCATGAAGTCTTGGTCCTAAAAAATGTGAAGCAACTAAAGAAACAAGCACAAAACCCAAACCTACAGCGGCTTGAATTAATACAGGGATATATTGTTCCGGCAAATTCATTATGTATTGATATTTTTATTAAAATCCTATTGAGCAAAAGTACTAATTATAAACGTATGGCTAAAAAATAGCCGAATTGTTTTTGTCTATAAAAATTATAATCACCCAACCTCTAAAAATTTTATTTTGTCTAAAAATAACCTTTTTTTGATATATTTTACAAATAAAAAATGATTTTTATATTTTTTTGAGATGAATTACCACTCCATCGCATAAGTTCTTCGTCTTTTATGATTAACAGGATTGTAATCTCCCCAAAGTGCCTGAATATTTTTGTTTTCCTCTAATTCCGGGTTGGTTTCCAAATATTTCACTCCTTTTTTTCTGAAAGTTTCATAAATTTCTTTGAAGATAATGGCAGTAACTCCACGTCTCTGGTATTCGGGGTGAATGCCGATTAAATAAAAGTTGGCTCGTTCATTTTTTTTGCCCGCACCAAGCAAATGGTACCAACCAAAAGGAAACAACTTGCCTTTAGCCTTTTGCAAAGCACGCGAATAGGAAGGCATGGTGATGGCAAAAGCAATTAAATCATTGTTTTTATCTGCAATACAGACGATATAATCTTTATCGATAAACCCAAAATATTTCTCTTTGTAATGCTGGATCTGCTCGTTGGTAATCGGGGTATAGGTAGAGAGATTTTTGTAAGTCTCGTCCAACAACTTAAACATAGGCTCTACCAAAGGAAGAATTTCTTTTTTTGATTGAAATTTAATGATTTTCAGCTCATATTTTTCAGCAATAAGGCGACTGAATTTCTCTACCTTATCGGGCAAAGTTTCAGGGAATAGGATTTCAAATTCTACCCATTCTTTTTCTTTCAACAAGCCTAATTGTTCTAAATGCTTGGGGTAATATTCAAAATTGTAAATCCCAATCATGGTTGCCAATTTGTTGAAGCCCATTGTTAGCATTCCTGCTTTGTCGAGATTGGTAAATCCCATAGGCCCTTCAATTTTATTGATATTTTTTTCTTTGGCAAAATTGATAGCAACGTCAATTAAAGCCTTAGAGACCGTTTGGTCATCTATAAAATCCAACCACCCGAAGCGTACTTTTTTTATTCCTAATTCCTCTGCCTCTTTATGATTGATGATTACAGCAATCCTGCCTACCACTTCGTTATTTTTATATGCTAAAAACTGCCGGGCTTCAGAGTATGCCAATGCCGGATTTTGCCGGAGACTCCAGATTTCTTTTTCATCTTTAATAAGTGGCGGTACATAGTTGCGGTTATTTTTGTAAAGCCTCATGGGAAATTGGATAAAATCCAATAATTCTTTTTCATGAGTTACCTGCTTTATTATGACATCGGACATGGGAGATAATTTCGAGTAAATATACCACAAAGATAATATTATTTGAAAACATTTGCGACTTTACCTCCAACAACTTCACCACTTCATACCCAAAGACTCCACAACTTTATACCTGACAATTTTACATCTAAATTTTCTTTGTTGGATTATATCTTTTTTTATTAGATTTGCTAAAGTCCAACTTTAAGTTTGGCATACTTTTTACATATTATTTACCACATTTTTTAACATTTTTAAAATTGAACACATGACAGGATATTATCTGATTATCGGACTTATTTTTCTCATCAGCATGTTTGTACAAAACAGATTGCGGTCTAAATTTTCCTATTACTCCAAAGTAAGACTCCGAAACGGAATGTCGGGTAAAGAAATCGCCGAAAAAATGCTGGCGGACAACGGAATTTATGATGTCCAAGTAATCTCTGTTCCCGGACAACTTACCGACCACTATAACCCTCAGAATAAAACCGTTAACCTATCGGAAGAAGTCTATATGCAGCGAAATGCCGCTGCCGCCGCAGTAGCAGCTCACGAATGCGGACACGCCGTGCAGCACGCTGTAGGATACTCTATGCTGAAACTCCGCTCCAATATGGTGCCCGTGGTCAATATAAGCTCCCGATTGGTACAATTTGTACTCATGGCAGGTATTGCCATGATGGCAATGGGCAGCGGAAAAACCTTACTTTTGGTAGGTGTTCTATTGTTTGGGGTAACTACGCTATTCTCTTTCATCACTTTGCCGGTAGAATACGATGCCAGCAACCGAGCTTTGGCATGGCTAAAACAAACAGGAACTGTTGCCGACAACGAACTGGAAGGTGCAGAAGATAGCCTAAAATGGGCGGCAAGAACTTATGTAGTAGCCGCTTTGGGCTCGTTGGCACAACTTATCTACTTTGCCTCTATGTTGAGCGGAGGAAAAAGAGAGTAATTGTATCTTTTTTTTGTGGCTCTGCAAGCAATGCTTTATTGACATGGTGTTAAGAAATCCTATAAACATTTTGGAAAACACCCTCAAAAAATATTTTCAGCAATTTTAGAAAAAAGAAATTTCTGACATATTTCAAAAAAGAGTAAGGAATACAATTCTCGCTATTACGACAATTCAAAAGAAACATATTGAATCTCGGACAGAAGTTCCGAGATTTTTTCTTGGTCCGAAGTTTTAATTTTAGCCAAAATAAGACAGTTTTCATCTGCCTCGAACTGCAAAACCTTGGCATAGAATTTATTGAGTAAAGAAAAAATAACATTTTGTTGATTGAATTTAAATGTAATTTTCATCTCAGATTCCAGTTCTTTGGTAATAATTTCCGCCTGTTCCAAAGCCAATTTGGCACATTCTTTATATGCCTTTACCAAACCCGAAACACCCAATTTGGTTCCTCCGTAATACCGCACTACTACGAGCAAAACCTGTGTCAAATCGTGAGCCAAAAGCTGATTGTAGATGGGGAGACCCGCACTTCCGGAAGGCTCTCCGTCGTCATTCGCACGATAGTGCTCTCCCTTTAGCCCCATACGAAAAGCATAACAATGGTGTGTAGCCTTGGGGTGCTCTATTCTAATACTTTCTAATGTATTTTTACAATCTGCCTCGTTGTAAACGGGGCACAAGAAACCTATAAATCTGCTTCCTTTCTCCTTGAGCAGAATATTTTCCACAGATTTTTTTATGGTTTGATAACTGAACTGCATTTTTTGAAAATAAACACTTTGTTGTCTCTCAACTTCTTTATTTCGAGAGGTTTTTCATTAAATTTAGGTGCTTGGGTTCCATTTCCTAATCGGAGATTTTCATTTTTAATGATAATCACCTCGTCCCACAAATTTGCTTCAATGAATTGACGCAGTGTAAAAGCTCCTCCTTCGATAATCACCGATTGAATTTGATGCTCGTGTAATTTTGCCATTAAATCATCAAGAAAATTTTCTTTTTCTGTTTTAATGAATTTTACATTTTCCCGAACTTCATCTCTCAAGCCATTAAAAACCAAAGTGGTTGCCTCGTGGTTATACAGATTGAAGTCTTTTGGCACTTTCAAATCAAAATCAATTAAAATTCTTATCGGATTTTTTCCAGCCACTTCTCTTACCGTAAGGCTCGGATTGTCGACAAGAGCTGTATGAGTACCTACCAAAATAGCATGTTCTTCGGCTCTTAACCTATGTACCCATTGCTTGGCTAATGAATTGCTAATCGCCGTAGGTTTAAAATCTTTATCCATAAATCCATCGCCCGATTCTGCCCATTTTAGAATAAGATATGGGCGTTTTTTCTGATGAAACGTGAAGAATCTTTTGTTGAGTGCCTCACACTCTTGCTCCAAAATACCCGAAAGAGTTTCTATCCCTGCATTTTGCAATACTTTTTTGCCTTTGCCATTTACCTTATCATGAATGTCCATGCTCCCTATGACTACTTTTTCGAAACCTATTTCTTTCAGTTTCAAAGCACAGGGCGGTGTTTTCCCAAAATGAGCACAAGGTTCCAAAGAAACATATATTGTAGAATCAGGAAGAAGCGATGGATCTTCTACCGAACAAATGGCATTGATCTCTGCATGAGCTTCTCCTGCTTTTTGGTGATAGCCTTCTCCTATTATCTTTTCTTGGTGCACGATAACTGCTCCCACCAAAGGATTGGGATAGGTGTTTCCCAACGCCTTTCGGGCGAGCTCTATACAGCGGTACATATAGGTTTCGTGATTCATGTATACAAAAGAAACCACAAAGTGTGTGGTTTCTTTAAGTTTATTTAAAGGTTATAACTATTCTCCTGAAATCATCTGATGCAGACTATTTTTAAGACTTTCTAATTGGGCTTTTTTGTCATCAATCTTATTAAAAGTATCTTTTAGTAAAGGATTTTCTCTGGAAGGGTTATTGAAGAATGCCAAATTGTTTTCCAACTGAACAATTTCTGCTTCCAAATCAGCCACCTGATTTTTAACTTTCCGAGCCTTATCTGTTAATTGAGTTTCTGTAAGCCCTTCCTCTTTAAGATCAAATTCATTGATTTTATTGAGTTTCAGTTTTTCTCTTAATGTTTTGTTGAACTCTGTATTGATGGATATTTTCTCTCTCGGAACTTTTCCTATGTTGTTCCAAGAGGTTTTGATTTGTTCTATTTTTTCAATGCTTCCTTCTTCATTTCCAATAGCTTTCAGTTCTTCTAACAAAGCATTTTTTTGTTTAAAATTTTCTTTCCAATCATCGGTCTGTGCATTGTTTTTTTCGCGGAAATTCTTAAAAAAAGTATTGCACGCTTCACGGAAATCGTCCCAAACCTTGTTGGTATGGCTTCTTGGCACATGTCCTATGTTTTTCCAATCTTCCTGAAGTTTTTTGAATAAAGGAACTACGGTCTCCCAATCTTCAGAATTCATGTTGTCTTGAGCTGTTTTTATGAGCTTCATTTTTTCATCAAGATTACTCTGTTGATTGTTTTTCAGACCTTTATAAAACTCGTTCTTTTTGGCATTGAAGGCTCTAAGTGCTTCTTTGAAATCGGTCCAGTTTTGGTTTGAAAGTTTTTTGGGCACGCTTCCCAATTTCAAAAATTCTGAACGAAGATCTTCTACCAGTTTAATGCTTTGTTGCCAATAGTTGTGAGTGGCGTCTTTCTCGGGAGAAGCGAGTTTTTTTAGTTGCTCTATAATCTCATTTTTTTTATCAAGATTTATCTTTTGCTCTGCTTCTATTTCGGCAAAAAGCTCGGATTTTCTTTCATGAATCTTGTTGGAGATTTCTTTAAATTCTTCCCAAGTACTTTCTCTAAATTCTTCTGCAACGGGCTCTGCTTCTTCTTTCCAAAGTTTATGCAGATATTGCAGTTCGTTGAGTGCTTTTTGTACTACCGATTCTTTTTCTAACTCTTTGGCTCGCTGAATAATGTGTTGCCTTCTCTCTAAGTTGTGTGCAAACTCTTGTTCACGGTATTCCTTGTTCATATCCAGCATTTGGTAGAAACCGTTCAAATGGTGGAAATAGTTGTTGTTCAGGTTTTTAAATTCGGATTTTGGAACCTGCCCTGCCGCAGACCATTCTTCTTTAATTTCTCTTATTGCTTTAAACAGATTGGTTCCGGGCTCTGTATTGGTATAGAGATTTTTGAGTTTCTCTATAATTTGAGTTCTTTTTTCAAGATTTACCTTTTGCTCTTCATCTTGTTTTTTATTGAAGGTATCTTGCTTTTCTCTAAAAATATGAATCAAAGCCGAGAATTTCTGCTGCTCCGGATGCTCGTAGGAAAAATCTTCCTGTTCGTTTCCTGCCTCTACAAACTCATGTTTTTTATCGGCCTTTTCTTCTTCTATGATATGATGAGCTGCTTCTCTCAACAGATTGAATTTTTTGAAATGAAGACCTGTATCTGCCTCGTTTACAAGAGTTTCCATTTCGGAAAGAAGTTCCTTTACAGACCTATTCTCCACAGAAAACTCATGGGCTTCACTTTGTGGCTCCTGTGAAGTCTCGGTTTCTTGTATTTCTGAGGATACAGCTGTTGGTGGCACTTGTGGCTCGTTGTTGTTTGCTTCCATTTCCGGTAATTCCATTTCTTTGCTCATAGCAATCGTTTTTGGGTATTAAATCTCTATTCATCAGCCGCTTGAAAACCAGGCGATTTCTTAGATGGCACTAAATTAATTGTTTTTTATGCTAATTTCCAAATTTCCCATGCTTTTTCTGCTTGTTGCTCCAACATATAAAAACCATTGATGGTTTTTGCTCCTCTATCGGCTGCATTTTTAATGAATTGAGTATAGGTAGGATTGTAGATTAAATCGATAACCAAATGCTCCCGAGAAACCCCTGCAAAAGGGAAATTAAGACAATCGTTCAGGTTAGGAAAAGTGCCAACAGGCGTACATTGGATAATCAATGGGTGTTGCCGAACCATTTCTTCGGTGAGATTATCAAAATTCAAATCGGTATCTCGAGCAACCGTTTTATGAGGAATCCCTAAGGTATCCAAAACATAGCTTACAGCTTTCGCTGCACCTCCTCGACCTAAAATAAGAGCGGCACTGTGAGCCTGAGTTCTGTGAATTGCCAATGTTTTTTCGAATCCAAAAATATCGGTATTATAGCCTGTTTTTTTTCCGTTTTTAATTAAAATGGTATTTACAGCTCCTACTTTTTGGGCTTCGTGGCTCAATTCATCTAAATAAGGAATAATTTTTTCTTTGTAAGGAATGGTAACATTTAAACCTTTGATATAGGGCGTTTCAAAAATTTTTTGAACATCTTCTATCTCATTTATATCAAATATCTCGTATGAATAGTTGCTTAGCAGAAGTTTACTGAATTTTTGTTCAAAATATTTTTTTGAAAATGAATAGGAAATATTCTTTCCTATCAAACCGAATTTTGCTGTTTCTTCCATATATCAAAAATAATAAAAAAGGCCGAAGAAAACTTCGACCTCTAATTTTTTAGTGAATAAAAAATTATTCTACAATCACTTTATGGGTAATGTCTTGGTATTTTACAAGATACATTCCTTTAGGTATGTTATTTAAAATCAATACATTATTTTCTTTAAAAGGATAAATAAAACTTTGAACCAATGCCCCATTAACTGCATAAATTTCTACTTTTTCGATGGTATTCAAGTTGTTTCCTGAAAAATAGATTCTATTGTTTCTAACAGGGTTCGGGTAAATCCTGATGGAATTTTTGCTATTTTCCACAGTAGATAAATTTCCTGTAGGATTGGCTATCCCTATGTTATCACAACTTTGTTCGGTTGAAGTAATGGTGATACTCTGCCACTGAGAAGCGGAAAAAGTATTGTTAGGAGCCGCAACTTTTCGTCTGAGATTGGTATCTATAGCGAAATTAGCACTTCCCCCGTTAAAATTACCTACAATATCTATAAGATTTCCGGATTTGAACAAACCTATTGGGTCGTTTCCATTAAAATCCATAGGTGCTCCTGCAACCGAAGTCGCAGTAAATGTACAGGAAAGAGCCGTTAATGAGTTTTTCAGCACCAAGGTAGATCCCGCAGGAAGGCTTCCTGATAAAGTTTTTTCGTTTATCCAACTTCCTGCTCCATTACTCTGTTTCTTGATGGAATAAGCACTTAAGTCTATTGCTGTAGAGGTAGGATTGGTAATTTCTATCATCTTGTTGTTGCTTAATCCCTCGTAATATTCCGAAATATACAATTCTGAGCCAGAAACTGGCGGTGTAACAATATTGGTGGTGGTAATAGCGTAAGCGTCTGATTTAGTAGAATTATTCCCTGAAGTATCATAAGCTTCTACGGTAATCTGGTAGGTAGTATTGGCTACAAGTCCCATGAGATTGAAGTTGGTGGCGGAAGTATTTCCTACCAAGTTTCCATCTCTGTATATTCTATAGCCCGAAACGCCTACATTATCCGTAGAGGCAGACCATGTTACAGTAGCCGATGTATTGGTAATATTTGAAACAGAGGTAATCACAGGTGTAGAAGGAATCTCTGTATCTGTAACTCCTGAATTCCAAATCTGGTTAACATATTCCGGGTGATCTATGTAGGGATTTCTATTGTTTTGAAAAGCATAAACTGCATTGTTTCTATCGATTTCCTTTTGAGAAACAGGGTCTTGATTGTGCCAAGCCAACATTAAATCAATATACCATTTTTTGAACCCCCTATTATTGCTGCCATCAAAAAGACTGGAATCCGGATTAATGGAATAGAAAGAAGGCAACTGACTTTCGTATCGGGTAATAAAATAGAGTTGCATTCTGGCAATATCTCCTTTGAACTCATCTATAGGCTCAAACACAGTTCCTGTGTAGCCATCTGAAACACTTGTTCCTAATTTGGATCCATTCTTGGAAGTCCAAGAAGCTGTGCCCACTTTTCCGTACGGGAAATTGGATCTTTGGCTATTCACTTCATAATCCGAAGGGAAGATAAATTGTGCATCATTAGCCATAGGTACTGCATCTTGACCACCAAAATAGGATTTAGGAAGCGAGTGTTCTCTGTTGTAGCAAGTACCTTCCGGTCCATTCACACTGGTACACTGCCCGACTTGCCAAACGTACTCATAAGAATCTGTACCATTGGGATTCTCGGAGTACATATCCAATATACTACCGTTTTTTTCGTAATAATTATCAATATCCGATGTCTTATAACACGCCCAAAGAGCCGAATAGCCCTTGTCTTGATGGTTTTTAGAAATAATTTGACTCAGAGAAGTCTTCAGTTCGTAGCCTGTTTTGCCTGAAGCTAAATCATAGTATCCCGAAGGAGCTTGTGCAACACCAAATAAGGACAATGCTACAAGAAGTAAAGTGATAGATTTTTTAATCATAATCCTGCTTATTTTATAATTGGAGCAAAGATAAATAATACAGGAAAGCTATTTATTAATTTACCGTTAAATTTTCTTTATTAATTTTCGAAAATATCCAAGACACCGCCAATCCAAAAATACTTGCCGTAAGCAGTACAATAAGATAGTTGTATCCCACGATTTTCACAGGAAAAGGTAAATCCAATGAGGCTTTAAAAATACCGGTCTGCATTTGAAAAAAACAAATTAAGCTCCCCAAAGCAAGCCCTGTAACAATGCCAAAAAGTACAATTAAAGCTCCGGTATAAAAGTAAGTTTTTCGCAGTTGTTTAATGGTATACCCCAAAGATATTAAGGATTTGGACTGCTCTTTTTTGTCGAGTTGAAGAATAATGATAGCTCCCGCCAAATTGAATGTTGTAATAAATATCACTAAGGCAAAAATAAGATAAATCATCAATTTCTCTGTATTAATCATCTTCCAAAAAGCAGCATTTTCTTCTGCTTTGGTTTTGATACTAATTCCCGAACCTATTTTTTTCATGAGACCTGCTCTTACTGCTTCCACATTTTCCGGTGTCTTCAGCTTTATTACAATTTGATATGCCGATTTTTTCGGCAAATTCAGTAGTTCTTGAGTAAGTTCTATAGGAGCTATCACATAGTTGTTGATCTGGTCGTTTCCTGGAAAAATTCCCGTAACAAAGATTTCTTTTTTGTTGAAAATATCTTCTTCTTTACTTATGATTCCTTCTCCTGCCTTGGGCATAAACAAGGTAACAAAATCTGCATCGGAGCCTACAGGAATTGCCAATCTATTATTCAGTTGAGCCTCCATAATCACCTCGTTTTTATAATTAAACGAAGGATACGATCCGTACAAGATATTTTTATTGATAGGGTTTACTTGGGTATACAGCGAATCTACCCCTCTCAAATAAGCAATTTCGCCTACATTGTTATAGTTAATGTATACTTTTTCTTCGATAACTTTAGAGAAACTCGCTATCTCGGGTTCATTTTGAAGTATCTTTATTTTTTTTTCGATATCCGGGATTATTTTTCCCTCTGTACTTTTTATGGTTAAATCGGCATGAAGATCAGAAATCAACTCCTTATTTAAATCCTCCAAACCCGAAAAAACTGAAATAATGATAAACATACAAGCTACTGCCACCATCATTGCCAAAGCCGCCAACCCCGTAATAAAGGTAACTGCCTGACTGCCTTTTTTGGCAATCAGATAACGCGATGCTATGTAAAATGGAGTGCTTTTCATAATGGAGACTGGAGATTTAAAATTTGAGAATGAAAAATATTAGATTTTTTGTTGAATCTCGACTCTTTATTCTTGGTTCTCGGTTCTCTACAATATAGGATTATCGCCCTCTCCTTTTAGCTCTTTTTCAATTTTTTCCACATCATCTAATGAAGTGTCTAAATAGAAGTTGAGTTGAGGAATAATTCGTACCTGTTTAGCCATTTTTTGACCTAAAAAATTTCTATATACCGCCTTATTTTCTTCTATCTCTTTCATAATAGGCGTACGAAATTCTTTTGGAAAAATACTCAAATAAAGTTTGGCAATACTCAAATCTGCTGTTACTTTTACATCGCTTACACTAATTAGAAAACCCTGCTTGCTCTCTGCCGATTGCTTGCGAAACAACTCTGCAAAATCTTCCTGAATAATCTGTGCAACTTTTCTTTGTCTGTTACTTTCGTTCATTCTGCAAATTTAGTTTTTTTGATTTAAAGGGCAATGAGACAAGCTGCAAATGCAGACTACATTATTATTGAAGGTTAAAGAGTTATAAGGTTACCAAGTTGTATGACTTTCTTGAACGAAGTAACTTGGTTGATTCATTTTTTGTTTGTCTGCGTTAAAATTTTTGTTAATCCGAATCTGGGTAATTAACCTCGAACCTTTATTTTTGATTTAATAGCAATCAGTTTTTCCAAAAGTTCTTCGCGAGAACCTGCCAAAACATTGATGTGTCCCATTTTTCTGCCGGGTTTGGTTTCGGTTTTTCCGTAGAGATGAACGTAGGTTTTTGGGAATTTCAGGACTTCTTCTAAGTCTTCGTATTTTACTTTTCCTGAATAATTTTCTTCACCAACCAAATTCAGCATTCCCGAAAATCCAAAAGCATCGGTGTCTGCCAAAGGAAGATTTTTCAAAACACGGTAAAACTGCTCAAATTGGGAGTTGGCGTTTCCTTCCTGCGTTTGATGACCGGAATTGTGCAATCTCGGTGCGGTTTCGTTTACCCAAACTTTTCCGTTTTTGTCTAAAAATAATTCAATCGCAAAAAGTCCCGGAGAATTGGCGGCTTTTATAAATTTTTGTGCAATTTCATCAATTTGATTTTGAACATCTTGCGAAATTTCCGCAGGACAAATATTGAAGTCCAACAAATTCAGTTTCGGGTCTGCAACCATTTCTGTTACAGGAAAAGTTTTGGTTTCGCCGTTTTCATTTTTGGCGATGATGATGGAAAGTTCTTTGTCAATATCCACCAAATTTTCCAAAACGGAATCTTCCACCCAAAGATTTTTTAAATCTTCCGAATTTTTGATGATTTGCACGCCTTTTCCGTCGTAACCACCAGTGTTGAGTTTTTGAACGAAAGGAAATTCAATCTTCATTTCATCGGAAGTTCCATCGTATACTTCAAATTCAGGACTTGGAATTTGATGTTTTTTGTAAAATTCTTTTTGAAGGATTTTTTGCTGAATGGTTTTGATGATTTCTGCACTGGGAATCACTTTTTTGCCCAATTTTTCCAACTCAAAAAGTGCATCAACGTTAACGTGTTCAATTTCTATGGTGATCACGTCTTTGTCTTTTCCAAAATCCAAAACCGTTTGGAAATCATTGAAATTTCCTATAGTATGATGCGAAATATTGGCACAAGAGCAATCTTTTTGAGGGTCTAATGTGTAAAATTCGTCATCGTAATTCAATGCGTTTTGAATCAACATTCTGCCCAATTGTCCGCCACCGAGAATTCCTATTTTCATATTTATTTTTTGTTTGATAAATGTACCCCCTATGGATTTCATATTATTGTGAGTAAAACAAAGCGATCCGTTTTTGAAACCCCATTAAAACCTCATAAAATCCTTCACAACACCGCCTTTCTGTGTATGCGGAAGTAATTCTGTTGAAATAAAATCTTTGATGGCTCTGGAATTTTCATTTTCGGGAAATAGAAGATGAACATTTGCACCTGCATCCAAAGTAAAAAACAAAGGATTTCCGGTTTCTTCACGGAATTTCCAGAGTTTGTTGATGACTTCCAATGTTCCGGTTTTCATTAAAATAAACGCAGGTTCACTCATCATCATCATCGCGTGAAGTGTGAGTGCTTCATGTTCTACCAACGTGATGAATTTCTGTAAATCACCATTTTTGAGAATTTCTTTCATCGGAACGAAATTTTCTCGTGCTTCCTGAAATCGTCGTTCTGCATAAGGGTTCGTATTCATCAAACCGTGACCAACCGTAGAACTTACCGATTTTTGACCTTCGTGAATGAGCAAAACCCAATCATTGAAATTTTTAAAAACAGTATGAACTTCCTCATTTGGATATTGAACTGCAAATAAATCTGAACTTCCATCTACTTCGGGAGTTTCGCCCCAAACTACCAATCCGTTGTACAAACTTCTGCACGCACTTCCACTTCCAAGACGAGCCAAAAAACTGGCTTTTTGGTTGTCGGTCGTCGGTTGTCGGTCGTTGGTTGAAAATATTGCATCTAATTTCATCAAACAACTTGCAATCGCACCGAAACCTGAAGCTGAACTCGCAATACCAGAACTGTGCGGAAAGGTATTTTCGGTTTTGATGATGTATTTTCCTTTTAGAATCCAAGGAAGATATTTCTCAATATTCTTGAAATATTTCTCAATTTTTTCGGCAAATTTTACTTCTTCATTTCCTGCTAAAAAAGTTTGAACAGAAAACGGTTCATCAGCGAAAAATTCCATCGTAGTATTGGTTTTGCAATTGTTCAAAGTATAAGAAATACTAGGATTTGCAGGAATTTGATTGGCGTATTTCCCCCAATATTTAATGAGTGCAATGTTGCTTGGACAACTTGCGGAAACGGTTTGGTTGGAAACCGTGTAGTTATTTTTACCTAAAAATTCTTTTTCCATATTTATAAACGCAAATAATTTTAAACACAAAAACACTATTTTTTGTGTTTATTTTAATGCTTTTGGCTCATTCTTAAACACAATGTTCACAAAGTTTTTTCACGAAAAACACTATTTTTTTTCAGTGTCTATTGTGAAATATTTGTGCCCTTTAGTTTTTAGAATCTTTATAATTTTCTACATGAAAAGCCAAACTCTCTTCTACCGAAATAAATTCAAAATTCAGTTTTTCTTTTATTTTTCGATTTGAGATTTTATTGAATTCCGTTACCGATTTTATATTGACTTTATTCGCCATTTGTAACGGAGAAACGAGCCACCCGAAAAAGAAATTAAGAGCCACCCCTATTTCTAAAACCCATTTGGGTAATACTTTTGCTTTAGGTTTCCCCAAATTTGTTCGGATAAAATCTGAAACTTCTTTATATTTTTTATCCTCGGAAACTAAAATAAATCGTTCTCCGAAGATATTCTTTTCCATTAATTCAACCGAAATTTTCGCTACATCTCGAACATCAATATACGAAGTTCCGCCCGAAAAAGTGTAAGAACCATCTTCCATTTGCTTGAAAAGTGTGCCACTGCTTTGCTCCCAATTTCCGCTGCCAATAATAAGTCCCGGATTTACAATGACCACATTCAGTCCTTCTGCAGAAGCACGCCAAACTTCCATTTCCGAAAAATGTTTGGATTTTGAATAAGCCGAATGGGCGTTTTTGGGATTGTAATTGGAATCTTCATCGAGCTCACCGTTTTCATTTAAACCATCTAAAACAGCAATAGAACTTACGAAAAGGAATTTTTTGACCGAAGAACTTCCACAAGCATAGAGAAGTTGCTTGGTTCCTTCAATATTGGTCTGATACATTTCTTCCTTATCTTTGGGGTGGAAACTGACTTTGGCAGAACAATGATAAACTTCTTCTACCCCAATTAGTGCTTCTTGCAAAGATTCTATATCCTGAAAATCTACATCAATCCACTCTATTTTCTGAAAAAATTCATCGGGATTTTCGGTATAAAATTTCAAAGATTCCCGAACTTCCTCCAAATTACTGGTAGGCCTTTTGCAAGCCCGCACCTTTTTTCCTCGTTTTAGCAGTTCTAAAACAAGCACTCTTCCGAGAATTCCTGTAGCTCCGGTTACTAATATCACTTCCGTATGAAATTTCTTTAAGATTACAAATATAAAGGAAAAACCCTACAGAAACTAATTGGAAAAAGACCCAACTTATCTCAACTACAAAACCATCTGTCCTTTGTATAGTAATGAATAGTAGCCTTCCTTTTGTAGAAGTTCTTCATGAGAGCCCTCTTCTACAATTTTCCCTTGATCCATTACAATAATTTTATCAGCTTTTTCTATGGTAGAAAGCCGATGGGCAATAATGATGGAAGTTCGGTTTTTTGTGATTTTTTCGGTAGCTTTTTGGATGAGTTTCTCCGATTCGTGGTCAATGGAAGAGGTAGCTTCATCTAAAATCAAAATTTTAGGATTAGAGAGATAAGCTCTTAGAAACGACAGTAACTGTCTTTGCCCTAAAGAAATAGATGAACCTCTCTCGCTTACCACAAAATGGTAGCCACCGGGTAAACTTTCGATAAAATCGTCTACTTCAATTTCTTGTGCTATTTTCTTGATTTGCTCCAGCGTGATATTTTCATCTCCCAAGGTTAAATTTTCAAAAATAGTTCCGTGAAACAAAAATACATCTTGCAATACCACCCCTATTTGGCTTCTCAAGTGGTAAAGTTCATAGTCTCGAATATCGATACCGTCCAGCAAAATTTCCCCTTCGTTGATGTCATAAAATCGAGTAATCAAGCTAATAATAGTAGATTTTCCGGCTCCCGTAGCTCCTACTATGGCTACGGTTTCACCAGGATTTACTTTGAAATCGATTCCCTTCAGCACCTCTTGTTTTTCATCATAAGAAAATCTTACGTTCTTAAATTCTATTTCCCCTTCTACATATTCCTTTTTTATGCTTCCTTCGTTGGGCATTATGTTACTTCTTTCGTCCATAATCCCCAGTACTCTTTCAGCTCCTACCAAGCCGCGTTGAATATTGTTGAATCTATCGGCTATTTGCCGCAATGGGCGTATCAACATCGTAATAAACTGAACAAAAGCAATCACATCGCCTGCACTTGCCTTTTTGTAAGAAAAAACCTCTTGCCCTGCATAAAACAAGATGAAACCTATAAATACCGAAGACAGCAACTCTACAACAGGAAAAAATAAGGAAAAATAAAAAACGGTTTTTAGCAAGGCTTCTTTCAGGCGAATATTGATTTGGTCGAATTTTTTAAACTCTGCCTCCTGTCGGTTAAATACCTGAATAAGAGGCATTCCCGAAAGTCTTTCCTGTACAAAACTATTCTGTGTAGAAGTCCAAGACCTTTCTTCGGTAAAAGAATGTTTTAATTTTTTTTGAAAAAACCGAGTAATTAAGAGCATAACCGGTAAAAGGGTCAACGAAATAAAACTCAGCTCGGTATTCACAGCAAACATAGCAACCAATACCATAACTACCCGTAATACATCACCAAAAACCATTAAAAACCCATCGGTATATACCACCGAAATGGTTTCTACATCGCCCACAGCACGGGTAACCAAGTTCCCAATAGCTGTTTTGTCAAAAAACGAAGTTTTGAAATAAATGAGTTGATGATAAAGTCTTTCTCTAAGGTCTCTTATCACATTTTGAGCAATAAAATTGGAGTAATATACCAGCAAAAAATGCAACAAGGTTTCGGCAAAAACCAAACCTATCAAAACATAAATATGATGGACTAAAGATACCTTATCTTTAAAACTAATAATGTCGTTATCTACTACATTTTTGGTTAGAATAGGACGATAGGTAGAAACCAAAGCCAACAAAATAGAAATCACCAAGGCAATAATAAACCATGTCTTGAACTTCATTCCTATGAAGAACAATCGTTTAATAATCTTTCCTGTGCTTTGCTTTTTCATCAGTTGATGTTTATTTGCTTTCCTTAGCGGCTACAAATGTACAACCTAATATTCTTTTTAAAAAAAATCCTGCCAAAAGCAGGATTTTTGATTCTTAAAGATAAGGCTTATTTAAGACTTCCCACCATATCTTCGGGTTTTACCCATTCGTCGAATTGTTCTGCCGTCACAAGTCCGAGGTTAATGGCTTCTTCCTTCAGAGTTGTTCCATTTTTATGAGCTGTTTTGGCAATTTTTGCCGCATTTTCGTACCCGATATGTGTGTTTAGAGCAGTTACCAACATAAGCGATTTGTCTACTAATTCTTTAATTCTTACATAGTTGGGCTCAATTCCCACCGCACAATGGTCGTTAAACGATATACAAGCATCTGC
The DNA here is from genome assembly GCA_017995195.1 of Cloacibacterium sp. Taxonomy (GTDB): domain Bacteria; phylum Bacteroidota; class Bacteroidia; order Flavobacteriales; family Weeksellaceae; genus JAGOJI01. The sequence continues at coordinate 15,031 of JAGOJI010000015.1, read as the reverse complement.
CAACAACTGAGCCGATTGCAAGAAATTATACGCCATTACCGGTTTGAATACATTCAGTTCATAGTGTCCCTGAGTTCCGGCGAAAGAAATCGTAGTATCATTACCTAAAACCTGAGCACAAACCATTGTAATAGCTTCATTTTGTGTAGGATTTACCTTACCCGGCATAATAGAAGATCCGGGTTCGTTTTCCGGAATTAGGATTTCTCCGATTCCGCTTCGTGGTCCCGAAGCCAACAACCTGATGTCTTGAGCAATTTTGTATAAAGAAACCGCCAATTGTTTCAATGCACCGTGGCTTTCCACAATACCATCATGAGCTGCCAATGCTTCAAACTTATTGGGAGCTGTAACAAAAGGCAATTGTGTAAACTGAGCAATATATTCCGCTACTTTTACATCGTAGCCTTTAGGCGTGTTGAGTCCTGTTCCTACCGCTGTACCTCCTAAAGCCAGCTCACGAAGATGTTCCAAGGTATTTCTAAGTGCCTTCAATCCGTAATCCAATTGGGCTACATATCCCGAAAATTCTTGCCCCAGCGTGAGTGGTGTAGCATCCATAAGATGAGTTCGTCCTATTTTCACAACATCTTTAAAGGCTTTGGCTTTTTCGTCCAGAGTATTTCTTAGTTTTTCTACCGCAGGAATAGTATGTTCTACTACCTTCTTATACGCTGCAATGTGCATTGCGGTTGGGTAAGTATCGTTGGAAGATTGAGACTTGTTAACATCATCATTGGGGTGGATTTCGGATTTTTCGCCTAATTTTCCTCCTGAGTTTACATGAGCACGGTTAGCAACAACTTCATTCACATTCATATTCGATTGGGTACCGGAGCCTGTTTGCCAAATTACAAGTGGAAACTGATCGTATAGTTTTCCTTCCAAAATCTCGTCACAAACCTTAGCAATCATATCCCTTTTTTCGGAAGAAAGTACTCCCAAATCACAATTGGTATATGCCGCTGCTTTTTTAAGATACGCAAAAGCATCTATTATTTCTCGTGGCATGGAAGCCTCAGGACCTATTCTAAAGTTATTTCTTGAACGTTCGGTCTGTGCTCCCCAAAATTTATCAGCAGGCACCTGCACCTCTCCCATGGTGTCTTTTTCAATTCTGAAATTCATATTTTATTATTTTTTTTGAAGAATATTATTCTTTTAAAACTTACCCCTGCAATTTACTAAAAACTCGTTTTCTTGCAGATGACAAATCTCATGTTTTTTAAATTTGTGTATTGATACAAAAAAAATTACTTTTGTTAAAAATACGAAGTATGTTTTTAGCAAGTTTTTGGCCTTTTCACCAATTTATAGGAACCATTTTTTTCTTAATCATGTTTTTGGTTGGGTTTTGGTGCATCATTTTTTTCGCTACTTTCATTGTTCCTATGTGGCTTACAGAAGGAATTGCTGAATACTTAGGAAAAACGAAAAAATTTGATCCGGAAAAAGTTCGTTATCCTAAATTATATGAACAAGAAGGTGTAGAAGTTATCTACCAAAGACCTGTCGACGAAAAAAGCAATCATTAAAATCACGATAACATAGACTAAACCACATCGAAAACAATGTGGTTCTTTTTTTATATAAACACTATAAGCCTGTTTAAATTTGTAAAATATTTTTTAACATTAAGAAACCTTTAGGTTTGGCAAAGCCAAATTAAGGTAATTGAGGGATTGTATAAAAAACTATTGAATAAAACCTAAACAGCTTCTAAGATTATCCGTTTTACAAACACTAATTTATGGTTGTTTCTCATTGCTCAGCTTAGGGTAATCTATCTCTATTCCATATAATGACCCCAAAACGGCAGAGACAAACTGTTTTGAATTAATTTTACTCGCATTTAGGGAATAAGATACCGATAGCCCGTCGGTTTTATGATGTATCATGAGTGAATTGGTACCATAAGTCCCACCACTATGTCCTAAAAAAACTTTGTTGTGAAAAGGAACTGTGTGGATTCCTTCTCCAAATCTGGCATTTCCTTCGGGTAGCATTTCCTGTAGGCTTTCCAAAGGAATTAATTTGCCATCAAACAAGGCACTAATAAATATATTGAGGTCGGAAGGAATAGCTGCAATATCGCCTACACCAACCACATTGGTAAAATCAAAATCTTTCACCAAAGTCCATTTTTCCTTATATTCAAACGAAGGGAAAACATAAGCCGGTTTTTGGTTTACAGGAAAGGTATTTTTCATTCCAAGTGGTTGCAGTATGCGGACTTTAAGGTTTTCGTCGAAAGATTTTCCACTTACTTTCTCCAAAATTTTGGTCAAGAGATAATAAGCCGAGTTAGAATAAACTACGGAAGTTCCGGGCTCAAAAATGCTAGCCTGTTTACTGATGTGATCGAAGATTTCGGTTTCGGTCGCCTTTCGCTTGAGCCATTGGGGTTCTAAGTTGTTGTCGGTATAATCGGCAAGTCCGGAACTGTGATTCAGCATCTGCAGCAAGGTGATTTTTTCGGCATTGGGTACTTGTGGGAAATATTTGGAAAGCAAATCTCCAAAACTCAGTTTATTTTCGTTGGCAAGTTGTACCATCATTACTGCTGTCATTGTTTTGGTAATACTTCCTATTTGAAATAGTTTGTTTTTCTTATTAAAATGAGGCAAATTTTGCTCGCCAAAAGTCCGTCGGTATATTTCTTTGCCGTCTTTAAAAATAGATATTCCACCTGAACTGATATTTTCTTTCTCAAGATAAGCAATAAATTTTTCGGTATTTTTGAGATTTGGGGTAAGGTCTTTTGGAAGATTTCCTACTGTTTTCGCTTGCTTTTCTTCTTTTTTAAAGACATTCAAAACCAATGGTATTTGCAGTCCGTTTTGCGAAAAAGTCCCCTCTATTTTATCAGCATTCCATTTTCCCGAATATTGCAAGTTGAGTTTATTCACTTCAATTTTTAGAGTGCCGTTTTGGTATTGGGTATTATCTACCGGAATTCCCGTAGCAGATTGGTTTGGACTATCCAGCGTACTGCTGTAGCCTTTTTCTGTTTTAGAAATATTCAGAATTATAGGGAGTTTCATCCCCTGGATTTCGAGGTCGCCCTTCCACGAACCTACAATTTCTTGTGTGAAGAAAAATTGTGCTAAAAATAATAGCAGAATAGAAAGAAGTGTTTTCATGTTTTTTATTTATTTCTATAATTAGAACAATCTTCGAAGCAATAATATTTTTAATAAAGTTAAATAAATATTTCAAAAACTCAGAGTTTATGAGTTTTTTTTGAATACTAAAAATTTTTTCAATATTTGATTATCTTTGCCAAAATCATTTATCAACTATCAATTACCATTTATAAATATGAAAACCTACGCCGGAATCCCCGAAGAAAATGCACAATTAGAATCCTCGAAAGTAATGTTGGTTACAGTTCCTTACGATGGAACTTCTACTTGGGGTAAAGGAGCCGACAAAGGTCCCGAATTATTCCTTGATGCTTCGGAAAACATGGAATTGTACGACATAGAAACAGGAACCGAGCCTTATTTGGAAGGTGTTTGGCTCGCAGGAGAAGTTTCAGAAAGTTCCTCGCCGGAAGCCATGACTGAAGCCGTGTACCAAAAAACGAAGGAAATGCTCCAAAACGAAGGGAAACTATTTACACTTTTTGGTGGCGAACATTCGGTTTCCATAGGTTCTATAAGAGCTGTCGGCGAAAAATTTGAGAACCTTACCGTTCTTCAGTTAGACGCTCATACCGATTTGAGACCGGATTTTCATGGCTCTACCTCCAATCATGCTTGTGCTGTTTTCGAGGCAAGCCAAAAGCACAATTTGGTACAAGTCGGGATTCGCTCTTGCGATGTAGAAGAAATGCAATACGTCCCAAAAGGACAATGTTTTTGGGCTCACGAAATAGCCAAGAACCCCAATTGGATTGATGATGTTTTGGCAAAGGTTTCCGGCAATGTATACATTACCATAGATTTAGATGCTTTTGACCCGAGTTTTGCTCCCTCTACAGGAACACCGGAGCCGGGCGGACTACAATGGTATCCCACTTTGGAACTTTTGAAAAAAGTATTTGAAAAATGCAACGTAGTTGCCTTTGATATTGTAGAACTAATGGACTCTCCCTACGCAAAACCAACGGCATTTTTAGCAGCAAAATTATACTACAAAATGTTAGCGTATTATTTTATAACAAGGAAATAGAGTGTACGATTGGAGAATGTTAAGAACTTCTCCATTTTTTTTTACCGGAAACTGTATCTATGAAGAATACTTTTTTAATAATTTTAGTATTATTTTTCAATTTTCAACTCAAATCTCAATCGTTAGAAAATCTGAGAAATGATTTACAAAAAATTATTTCTACAAAAAATGCAACTGTTGGTATTTCAATAAAAGGCATTGAAGACCAAGATACGCTGAGTATCAATGGGAGTTTAGACGCACCTATGATGAGCGTTTTCAAATTTCATATTGCCTTGGCTACTCTACATTTGGTTGACAAAGGAAAGTTAAAACTCAACCAAAAATTTTTCATCAAAAAAGAAGATTTACTGCCAGAAACTTGGAGCCCTATTAGAGAGGATTACCCAAACGGGAATATATATTTAACATTGGATCAATTGTTACGATATACCGTCTCGCATAGTGATAATAATGGTTGCGACATTCTCTTAAACATTATTGGAGGAACACAGAAAGTCCAAAAATTTATTAACAAGCAAGGAATAAAAGATTTTAAAATAGAAGTGAACGAACAACAAATGTCTACTTGGGAAAATCTTTATAAAAATACAACTACGCCATTGGCAACTACAGAGTTGCTTGAAAAATTTTACAACGGGAAAGTTTTGAAGAAAGAAACAACAAAATACTTATATCAAATCATGGTTGAAACTTCTCGCGGCATAACTTGGATGAAAGCAGGATTTCCACAAAATACGGAAGTTGCACACAGAACAGGAATCTCGGGAACAAATGAAAAAAATTTAAGAGTAGCCATGAATGATGTTGGAATTGTAAACCTTCCGAACGGGAAACATTTTATCTTGTCGGTTTATCTCAAAAATATAACAGAAGAAAGAACGGACACAGAAAAAATAATATCTGACATTGCAAAAACCACTTGGAATTATTACAACAGTAAATAAAATCCTTTAGCGAAGAACTCTATATTTCCAAAAAGCCCAAAATTTTCGTTCCTTTAGATATTGGGTAGAATTTTCTTTAGCAAAGGCTTCTCTTTCGAAACAAATTCTCCTGTAAGCCAAATAAGAATCTTTATACTTAAAATACCAATAAAAATATTCCACTACATACCAAATATAAAAAGGAATAACCAACAACTCCAATTGCTGTCGCAAATGGATTTTTTCGTGGTTAATGAGCACCAAATTCCTTTTATCTTCCTTTTTTTTCAAAAAAATAAACGGAAACAGCGTAATTCCTGAAATTTTTGTGTTTTTAAGGAGAGTTTGGCATACAATTATCATTCTACAAATATAATTGTTTTCGTATTTTTGGAATATGAAATCCAACGAATTAAAAGAAAATATCGATTTTTACTATAACGAACAAGGCTTTAAGGTCTTCACGGAGGAGTACCACCTCAAAAGAGGCTATTGTTGCAAAAGTGGGTGCAAACATTGCCCCTACGGATACGACAAGAAAACCGATAGATTTATAAAAAAAGAGAATAAACAATAACAATACGATGAATATGAAAAATTTAACCTTTACCTTCAGCAAAAAATATGTATTGATGCTTATGATGGCATCGTTGCTTATAGTATCGTGTAGCCCGTATAAAATTACATCAGACTACGACCAAAATACAAGTTTCAGCCAATACAAAACATTTGCATTAAAAGTAGATGATTTGAAACTCAACGACATTGATCAAAGTAGAGTAATAAACGAAATTACCAAACAAATGAATGCCAAAGGCTTTCAGCAATCGGAAAACCCTGATTTCCTCATCAACCTAAAAGCAAGTCACAAAAGAATCCAAGATATACAACAATCATATCCTTATTACGGAGGATTTGGTTGGGGTGGACCTTGGGGCTGGGGATTTGGAATGAATAGAACCTGGGCTTACGAATACAACCAAGGAACACTGATTTTTGATATGATTGATGCCAAAACCAACAAATTGGTATGGCAAGGAATAGGAGCGGGAATCAATGTAGATTCTCCAAAATCTAAACAAAAACAAATTCCGGAGATTATAGCCGAAATTCTCAAAAATTATCCTCCGGTAAAATAGTATAATTGTATATTTGACCTAAATTTGGGACTAAATAAAGATTCATCTATCTTTGTTTGGTCTCAAATTGGTTATTTTATAACATGAAGATAAAGAAGCAAAACAAGTTATTTTTCTACCTAAAAGGATATATCCATCTACTCTTCCCTATTGGCAGAGATTTTAAAACAAAAATTTTAGCATTAGAGTCTCAATTATCCGAAGAACAACTTATAAGAGAAAGAATTGATTACTACTGTAAAACTTCTTTATATAAAAATTGGGGGACTACTTTCATCAAAGATTTAGAAAAACCCAAAACACCGAAAGCTTATTATTTTGACACTTGGGAATACGCCAGATTTTTTGATAAAAATTTACCTTTAAATTTTGTTTTTGGCGATGTCATTCATATTCCTGATCTGCCAAGCATTGTAAAAAGTCGCCCTATTGGCAACCATAATCAAAACAGCATCTTGTTGAATCTAGACAAAGTAAGACATTTTGTTTGGATAAAAGACGACCAACCTTTTTTCCAAAAGAAAAATATACTCTACGGAAGAGCAGCTGTTTTTCAAAGTCATCGCCATGATTTTTACAAAAAATATTTTGAACATCCACTTTGCGATCTAGGACAAATCAACAAGAACGGTGGCGATCCTAAATGGATAAAGCCCAAAAGTAGTTTACAGGAACACCTAAACCATAAATTTATCCTAAGTTTGGAAGGAAACGATGTAGCCTCCAACCTAAAATGGATTATGAGTAGCAACTCTATCGCAGTGATGCCGAAACCCAAATACGAAACTTGGTTTATGGAAGGGAAACTCCAAAGTGGCAGACATTTTATAGAAATAAAGCCCGATTACTCCAACTTGGAAGAACAACTGAACTTCTATATTGCTAACCCCGACAAATGCTTAGAAATAATAAAAAATGCCCACGAATTTTGCGAACAGTTTTGGAATAAAAATGTAGAGGATTATTGTAGTTTAAAGGTTTTGGAAAGATACTTTGATTGTAATTTATAATAGTAGAGATTACAAACATACGTGATAAAACAAATCATTTTTCATAATAGAAGTTATGTTACACAATGATTTCACGTCTTTTTCTGTATTAGCCGTAATTTAAAAAACATTATAACAACATAATTTTGTAAAGTAATAGATTTACTGGAGTTTTAAAAATATATTTTTGAAAAACCTTAAAGGTTGAGGATTTTTAATTTTGTTTTTTTCTATTTTCCAAGCTTTAAGAATTCTTTTTTTTTCCATTTCACTTGAATTTTGTAAAAGCTTCTCGTATTTGTAGAAAAGTAGCTTTAGTAGGTATTCTTTTTTTAATTTTTTGTTCGTATTGATGAAATGAATATATTTATTTGTTACTATTCGATAGGATTCCTCCATTGCATCAATATTTCTTGACAGACTGGAGTTTAAAATTCTGTAAAAAAACAATTTTTCATCAACAAAATTCAATTGATATCCCTTCGATGTAAGCCTAAGATTCATGTCCCAGTCTTCAGTTTGTACGTTTTCATCGAAAGGTTCTTTTATTAATAGTTCTCTTTTTATAAAAGTACCTACATTTGCTGTTTTGTTTTCAGTTACATTCTTTTCGAAAAAGTTATCCAGAGATTCTATAATATTAGATTTTTCTTTTTTTTTATAAACATCTTTGGTTTCGCCTGTTTCTTGGATATATTTATAACCGTCTGATAATAAAATATCGGCTTTATTGTTCTCTAAAAATTGTAGTTTTCGCTCGATTATATTGTTTGCATACCAATCATCACCAGAAAGTATTGAAATATACTCACCGCTTGCATAAGAAACTAGAGTATTTAAATTTTTAGAAACACCAAATCGTTCTGTATTTTGGATTCCTTTGTAAGGAAACTTTCCTTTAGATAAGATTTCATTACCAATTTCAAAGGTTTTATCGTCAGATTTATTGTCTAAAAAAATAATTTCGATATTTGAATAGGTTTGATTTAAAGCAGAATAACAAGCTTGTGCAATGAATTTTTCGTGATTCATTGAAATTAAAATGATACTTACTAAAGGATTTTCCACAAAGAATTAATAATTATTGATTAAACAGATTACTTTATTTACTTCGTCGTCGGTCAAAACCTGACTGATTGGCAGGCTCAAAACCTCTTGATGAATTTTTTCTGTAATTGAAAAGGACAAGCGGGAAAACTCTCGGTAACACTCTTGTTGATGTGGTGCAATTGGATAATGAATCAATGTTTGTACACCATTGTCGGCTAAATATTTTTGAAGATTATTCCTATTTTCAGTTCGTACAACAAATAAATGCCAAACGTTTTCATTTGGAAATTCATGATTATAATTGGGGAGAATTATTTTGGGATTTTTTATTTCTGTGCAATATTTCTTAGCAATTTCTTGTCTACGTTTATTTTCTTGATTGAGATATTTTAGTTTAATATTTAAAATTCCTGCTTGCAATTCATCTAATCTTGAGTTTAGTCCTTTGTATTGGTTGATATATTTTTCTGCAGACCCATAATTTGCCAAACTTCTAATACATTTTGCCAACATTTCATCGTTTGTAGAAACTGCTCCACCATCGCCTAATGCTCCAAGATTTTTCCCGGGATAGAAGCTAAATCCAGACGCATCTCCCAAGTTTCCGGTTTTCGTATTTTTGTATTCGGCACCGATTGCTTGTGCATTATCTTCAATTATTTTTAGGTTATATTTTTGTGCAATTTGTTTTATTTTTTCGTCAAAAGCGACTTTTCCATACAAATGAACTAACATTATTGCCTTTGTTTTGGAAGTAATATTTTTTTCGATCTCCGAGACATCAACATTATAATTTTCAATATTTGGCTCAGCTAAAACAGGTTTTAAACCATTATCCGTAATGGCTAAAATAGAGGCGATATAAGTATTTGCCGGAACAATAATTTCGTCGCCCTGCTGCATAATTCCCAATTCTATATACGCTCGCAGGATTAATCTCAAAGCATCAAGACCATTTGCAACACCTATTACATGACGTACACCTAAATAATCGGTCAAAGATTTTTCAAAATTTTTGTTTTTTTCGCCTAATAAATACCACCCACTTCTGAAAGTATCCAATAGTTCTTTTTCGATTTCTGTTTGGTGAAGAAGGTTAATTTTTTGAAGATCAAGAAACTTTATCATAAGTTATTTCATTTATAGATGTAAAAATAAGTTGTAGAGTCTATCTTTTCTATGTTTTTTCGAACTATTTTTGTAAAGCTACTTTTATAGAAGTCATCTTCCGAACTTATAATTTCTTTTTTATCCAAAACAAAAATTAAATTTTTGTCATTTAGTAAAGATAAATCCTTTTCGATGTTGGGGTACTCAATATCCATTTCCCAATTTGCTCTATTATTTTTTTTCTCTAGATAAATTGTCGCTAAAGGAAAGCCTGGTAAAAACAACACATTTTTATTATATTTTTCCGAAATTTCTTTTGCTTCCTGTAGATATTCTAAATGTTCAGAGCTCGTATAAATACCTGAGAGAAGAGGATAGTTTTTTATTTTTCTGTAATTTGTCTCAAAAATATTTTTTTCGACATAAGGATTAAAAATTCTTAAAATAAGAAATAGAAAAACAATTCCACTCAAAATAAAGTTGGATTTGGGAGAAAAAAGATTGATTTTGAATAGACAAAAGAAAAATGGTAAGGCAAGAAAAATAGTATTAGCTCCCCATGAAATTGATGAGCTCCAAATTATAAGTAACACAAATAAGTTTTGATAAAAAACAAAGTCTATATTCCTCTTTTTATATACTCGAATTATTTCTCTTACAAAAAACATAGGCAAGAGTAAATTGATAATTCTATGTAAATTGTGCTCATCTCTGCCCAAAATAAAATTAAAAATCGGTACTATAAGAGAAATGCAAAACAATACGACCACTAAAATTTCAAACCATTTATTTTTATTTTTATTTTTATAATAAATTATTAAACTTACAACAACTACTACTAACAAAATCAACCAACTCTTTATCGCTTCTAAATATACTTTTATTCCTGCATTATAAAGCTCGACAAGGTTTTCACGTTTAGATGTTTTATAATAAAATAATCCTTCATAAATATGATAATCATAAAGCATAAACATTATAAGTAGAAGAAAAACGATAATTTTATAATCAAATTTATAAGAAAAATTCATTCTAAATAAAATAATTCCAAATAATAAATAAAATGTAGTAGCAAAATAAGGTTGTTTAGTTGCTGCTGCAATACTTGAAAAAAAGAGTGCCCAAAAAAAATTTCTTTCGAACAAATAATAAGCGGAAAAACTTAAGAAAAAAAGTCCATCGATTGTGTGCCAAGGCATAATCGGAAAAGTATGAATATTTATGATTGTAAAAAAAGGAATAAGAATCCACATTTTATAATTCCAAAAATGAACTTGTAACAGGATTCGGGAAATATTATAGGAAATTACAACCAATTGAAACACTACTAAACCCCTACAAATGATATAAAAATAATCTGTAAATCCCCAGAAAGGACGAAGTATGATACTCCAAAGAACAGGTGTGACAAATGGTCTCACATAATCAAAATTTTTATAAATAACCTGTCCATTATGTATTTTTTAGATAAAGATATGATGTATCCAGAATCTATAAAATCAATTCCTACTAAAATCGAGTAGAGAATAAATATAAAGGAAAGACTAAAAAATACAGATAAATTAATTTTTTTTTCCACAAATTATTTTATTTTTTTTGCGGGATTACCCACCCAGGTTTCGTTATCAGGAACATTTTTTGTTACTACGCTTCCAGCACCAATTACTGTGTTTTCTCCAACTATTATTCCTGGTAAAATAGTAGCATTCGCACCAATTGAAGCTCCTTTTTTGATAACAGTTTCTTGGAGTTTAAAATCTATATTTTTAGATTTTGGATTTTTATCATTGGTGAAGGTTACATTTGGACCAACGAAAACATCATCTTCTATAGTAATTCCGTCCCAGATTTGCACACCAGATTTTATCGTTACATTATTACCAATTTTCACGTTGTTTTCTATAAAAACATGACAATTGATGTTACAATTTTTCCCAATTTCTGCATTTTGTAAAATTACGCAAAATTGCCAAACAGTAGTATTTTCTCCAATTTTATCTGTCTGAATATCAGCTAAATGATGTATTTTTATTGTGGAATTCATCAGTTAATAATTTTTCTATATTTTTCGTGAAAACTTCTTTATCAAGTAAATAGTTTTCATGGAAATCATTTGATTTTTTTTCAAAAATAATATAATTTAAATCAAAGTTAACATAATGAGCAATAGTGGAATATGCTGAGAAATCTCCCCAAACGTCACTCATCCAAATAAGACCTTTTGCATTTTTTTTGGCAAAAAGAAGGTTTGTCCAAGCGGCACCGGTAGGGCCTACAATATAGTCTGCATTTTGCATGATATGGGCTTGCTCCAAAACACTTAATTCCTCTAAATAAACTGCAGTAAAGCCATAGTTTAAAGCAATTTCCAATATTTCGCTTTGATTATAAATTCGGGTTTTTGATTTCCTTGCTAAAAATATTTTTGAAAAAAACTGTATTGAAGGAATGTTTTTTAAATAATGTTGAAGTACAAAGTTACGAAGATATGTAACAGAAGATTCGCGTATTGCGGTATATTCCGGAAGGTATTTTTCTCCTAAATCTATATTTGGAATTGTTATATTTGGGGAAGTAATATACCATAATTTCTCGATTCTATACAATAAATTGTTTTTTAAATATACAATTCTATTCTTAGGCAAAAACAGAGATATGAAAAATTGAAAGTTTGTATTTTCTGCAATGCACTTGTCTATTAAAATTGGGTAGTTTTCAATATTTGGTATAGAACTAATATACTTCACTTTACTCATTACCTCCATCATAAAATGAAAATAGTTAAATATAAAAGTACCTCCTAAAAAAACACCTGTGCTTTGTGTTTTATTTACACTCAAGTTGCCAATTTGAGCATATTTGTCAGAATGTAAATGTATGAATTTGTTTTTGTAGAGATAAATTTTCTTATTATCATTATGCCATTTTTCGTAATAAAATGTAGATTTTTTATGATTTAGAACCCCTGTTGTTTGAGATTCTATATAGACATTTTTTAATTTGAAGAGTCTTGCTTCTTTTGAATAAACTATTTTACTTTCAATTAAATCTCCTTTTTTCTTGGGTTTATAAGACAAAACCATACCACCTTTTTCCACAATTTTTTCTAAAATTATAGAATCTTCACCTATACTTTCTAAAGGCTTTAAAAAAACAATCTTCTTCTTTCGAGGAAGAAATAGGGATTTTATTGCGTAAATAATTTTTTTTCCTCTAAGGATATAATTTTTTTTCATTCAAAAATAATTGATACTCTCGTATATAGTCTTTCTCATCATATTCATTACTGGCAATACACATTTGTACAGCATTATGAGTATATTTCATAGTTCTCCAGCATTTCTTGGGAATGTAGAGTCCATAGTTTGGAGAATTAAGTACAAAAGTTTCTTTCTCCCCGTTCTGTAGCTCTGTGTTTATCGTAATCTGTCCCGCTACAGCTACCAAGATTTGTTGCAAATCGTAATGCGAATGTCCACCTCTTTCTACATCTTCGGGGGTAAAATACGTCCAGTATATCCTTTTTGGAATAAATGGGAGTGTTTCTTTTTCTGCTATTGAGATATATCCTAAAGAACTCTTTCCAATCTTTGGAAATTCTATTATAAATGGTTTGTTGAAGTCCTGCATCATATAGTCTAAATTATAGTTTTATAATAATTTATTGTTTCTTCTGCCATGTTTTTAAGGCTAAACTTTTCTTTTATTAAATCACTTCCCTGCAATGAAGTTTTATCAGAAAAATTTTTATTATTAAAAATAAAAAGAGTTTTCTCTACAAAATCTTCCTTAGATTTTGCAATCATTCCAGTTTTTCCATCTTTTATTACTTCACGAAAAGATTCAATATCAGAACAAATTACCGGTTTTCCTATTGCTAAAACCTCTAAGAGTGCCAAGCTAAAGTTCTCCCCTTTTGATGGAAAAAACACGACCTCTGCTTTGCTGATTAATTCGACAATTTCATTTGGGTTTTTCTTTCCGTAAAAAATAATTTTATCTTCTAAACAATTTTCGGAGATTTTTTTCTGTAAATTTTCTACAAGATGAGTTTCTTTCCCAATGAAATGCAACGTAGCATTTTTTTCGATCTTTACTATTTCCAAGAATGCCTCAAAGGCAATTTCTGCACCTTTTTCCACGGAAACACTCCCCAAATAGAAGATAGATTTTGGCTGTATTTTTACATTTGATAAAGGTCTATAAAAATCGGTATCAATACCATTATAAATCAAATGAAATTTTTTGTCACCAAAAGTCTCACGAACGGTTTTCTCATTAAATTTCGAAATTGTAATACAATTTTTGACATTTGCAAAAGCTCTTTTCTCTTCAATAATTTTTCCTTTCGAAGCACCGTATCCAAAGAATTTATTCAAAACCGACCACGATCCATGGAATCTTACAGCATACGGAATCTTCAAGTCCTCAACAATGGTACAAAGCCCTTCCCAATCGTGTGTTTCAATTACATCAATCTCTTTATCCGAAATAAATGTTTTCAAATTTTTCTTCAAATAATTCTTTTCCCAATTATATATTAGGTAATGAAATTTCTCTAAAAAAGAGAATTTACCAGTCAAAGATCGAAAAAGTTCCGCCAATTTATTTTTTTTGAAATAATCTTTCACAAATAACAACGAAAAGTTTTCATCATCAATCTTAAAACTGTTTCTTGATGAACCAAATACAGAAATTTGATAGCCCATTCTTAGCAATTCCTGACTCAAATTATTATAAAAAACTCCGGTTCCTCCGGAATTTTTCTGAAAATCACATTGAAACTCCTTGGTAACAAATAAGATATGTTTTATTTTATTCATAAATCAAAAATGTTTTTCACCCAATTTTCTAACGTATATTTTTGATAAATTTCCGACGAAAGCTCTTGATAATCAGTTTCAAAAAAAGACTTTTCAAGATTTGACAAGTCCTTATTCAGCAGCAAAATATTGTTGGAATTATAAAAATCATACTCTTTAACAAAAGGATTTGTTGTGATTATTTTCTTTTGCAGAGCCATGGCTTCAAAAATCCTAAAACTGAGTCCCGACTGATGTTCACGTACCAAATCCAAAATCACACGAGATTTTTCATAATAATTGGGGATTTCAGCATGTGGAATTCTTTTCGTGGTAAAATAAAATTTACTGTGTAATTTTGATGAATTAAATAAAGCTTTTTTTCGAGATTTTTTTCCAACAATTACAAATTGATATTTTAATTTAAAATCATCTAACTTTTCAGAAAGTTTATATAAAACTTTCAATCTTTCATCATAAGAACCTATATAAAATAAATCCAATTTATTTTCTTGATCATTAACATTCTTTTTCAATAAATAATTATAATTCGTTGTCGCTGAAAATCCATATTTTTTTATGTCCTTTTTGTCGAATGAATATACTTTATCAAAAACATCTATAATGTGACCTACAGGATTACGCATGGTGCTATCGTAAAGATAAGCCAAGTACTTGTTGGTAAATTTTTTAATTTTTAGATGATATTTTCGTTCTATTACTTCCGGATTAACGACCAAAATTTAATCCTGATGTCCAATTTTTTCTAAAGTATCCAGGATAAGTTCTTGTCTTTTCACATTTTTTATATTTTTCCGTAGAAAAATTTATGATATTGT
>JAGOJI010000014.1 GCA_017995195.1 Cloacibacterium sp. | reverse complement strand
TTGAAACATGGGGCAAACATTGTGATAGAATCGGCTACCAAGTGGATTGGCGGACACGGTACAAGCATCGGTGGTATTATTGTTGATGGTGGTAATTTCGACTGGGCAAACGGAAAATTCCCATTACTATCCGAGCCTTCGGAAGGTTATCATGGATTGAAATTTACTGATGTTTTCGGAGTTGATGGACCATTTGGTAATATTGCCTTTATCATCAAAGCAAGAGTGGAAGGTTTACGAGATTTCGGACCTGCGATTTCGCCATTCAATTCATTCTTATTGTTACAAGGCTTGGAAACGCTATCTCTACGGGTAGAAAGAACCGTAGACAATGCGTTGAAATTGGCAGAATGGTTGGAAAATCACCCACAGGTAGAAAAAGTAATTTATCCGGGATTAAAAAGCAGCGAAGACCATGCTAATGCCGTGAAATATCTGAAAAGAGGTTTTGGAGGCGTGTTGAACTTTGAAATTAAAGGCGGAAAAGATGCCGCAGTTAAGTTTATTGATAGTTTGGAACTCGCAAGTCACTTAGCCAATGTGGGCGATGCGAAAACTTTGGTCATTAATCCGGCATCAACAACACACGAGCAACTCAGCGATGAAGAAAGAGCCAATGCAGGCATCAAACCGGGACAAATCCGCGTAAGTGTGGGCATTGAGCATATTGAAGATATTAAGGACGATTTTGTACAGGCATTCGGAAAAATATAGATTGTTTTATCGTATTGAGAAACATCTGTGGAAAATATTTTTTTGAAAAAACACAAGATGAAAACCTGCTGAAAAAACCAACCCGACAAAAACTCCCCCATTGTAGATTTTGAAATAAGGAATGATGTTGAGCATTAAGAGATAAAAAATTAGATGGATAGAGAGTTAGAGAGTAATGCCATTGGCATTACTCTCTTAATATAAAAAAATATTCATTTTCAATTGTTTATGATTTTGTGTTAATCCGATTCAGGTTAATGAATAAAGTTTTATCACAGATTCTTAATCTGAAAACTGATTCATTAAACCAAAACTACTTCTTCATGTTTAGAAAATTAACTTTAAATGAAGATGATTTTAGCAAATTACTGATAATCACAAGATATACTATTTAAAATAAAATTTTAATACATTTAGCCTACCAAACAATATTGAATTGTAAGATAATTTTCTGTAAATTAGTTCTTTAGGAAAGCCTCTCATTTTTTTAACCTAACCTGAGTTCGGGATAAGGAAATTTATAAACAATTGAAAAATAAACACTTTATTTTTTTATCGCAAAGCCAAACAAAGTAATCAATCATTTTCAACTTTTTTAAGATAAACCAAGCCACTTCGTTTAAAAAAGAAATACAAAAATTGGTATTACGTCAATAAGTTTTACGACTTTGTTTATCTTAAATTTTTAAAAATCAATTCAATAAATATCTTTGTTTGTCCTTGCGATTAAATATCTTATCCCGAACTCAGGTTAACCTAAAAAATAATGATTATGAAAAACACCTCCCATCTTGTGGTAATTTTGTTTTTGGTATTTGTGTTTCCACAATGTTCTTCACCTCAGCGGGCTAAAACAAACCAAACAACCAAAAAAGAGACCTCAATAAAAAAACAAATAGAAAACGGTGCGTTTTTGGTAGACGTAAGAACTCCCGAAGAATATGCAGAAGGTTCGGTAAAAGGAGCCGTGAATATTCCTTTGGATCAAATCCCCAATAGACTGGAAGAATTTGAAGGAAAAACCTCCGTTATTGTTTTTTGTAGGAGCGGAAACCGAAGCGGGCAGGCAAAATCTATTTTGGAAGCCAAAGGAATCCAAAACGTAACCAATGGCATCAACACCGAAAACCTCAATCAGGAACTCGGGAAATAAGGTATTGCAGTATTATTTTTGTTGCTTAAAGAAATTGATGCCGCATTCGAGGAATTTTTTGAAATCTTCCTTATCCATATAGCCGGAAACAGGTGTATTGATAACTTTTCCGTCGGGAGTTACCAAAACATAGTGAGGCTGGGAATTGTTATTGAAATTAATTTGCTGAAACATAGACCACCGATCTCCAATGGTTTTTATTTTTTTCTTTTGTCCGTTCCCCATATCCACAGAGGTTTGCTGATGCTCGGGAAGTTCCTCTTTGTCATCGATATAAAGAGAAGCTAAGATTATTTCATTTTGCAAAATAGGTAAGACATCGGGCTCAGACCATACGAATTCCTCCATTTTTCTGCAATTCTCACAACCATAACCTGTAAAATCAATCAGTACAGGTTTATTTTGTTTTTTAGCTTCTTCTATGGCTGAGTGATAGTCGTGGAATGGTTTCATGCCCAAAATACCATCTTTCTCGGAGGCGAAATAGCTCACATTTACCGGAGGTAAAATTCCACTCAGAGCCTGTAGTTTTGGTCTGTCGGAAGGGATAAGCCCTTGAACCAAATACACCAAAAAGCCAATGCTTAGGAATCCCAAAACTTTTCGGGTGGTAGAAATCTTAGGGTTTTTGTCATCATGCGGAAATCTTATTTTTCCAAACAGATAGAGTGCTAGCCCTATGGTAATAAGAATCCAAATGACAATAAATAATTCTCTTTTCAACATGAAGGTTTTGGAGACCAAGTCGGCTTTAGACAAAAATTTGAGAGCTAAAGCGAGTTCTATAAATCCAAGTACAACTTTTACGGTATTCATCCAACCTCCCGATTTAGGTAGAGATTGCAATGCTTGGGGGAACAATGCCAATAGCCCAAACACAATAGCCCAAGCTAAGCCGAAGCCTGCCAAAGCGAAGGTAAGGAGCATAGGAACATTACTGGAGCTTGAAGCAACTCCGCCCAGCAAACTGCCCAAAATAGGACCTGTACACGAAAAAGAAACAATAACCAGGGTAAGTGCCATGAAGAAAATACCAATGAGGCCTCCCGCTTCTTCAGCTTTTGCCGATTTGTTGGCAACCCAGCTCGGGAGTGTGATTTCGTAGTACCCGAAAAAACTTAGGGCAAAGAATAAAAATACAATGAAAAAAGATAAATTCAGCCAAATATTGGTAGAGATTTGGTTGAAAATATTACCCGAAATTCCATCGATAATATGAAAAGGAATACTAAGCAAAACAAAGATTAATAAGATAAATAATCCATAAATAATTGCATCTCTTTTGCCTTTTGCCTTGTCTTTGGATCCTTTGGTAAAAAATGAAACGGTAAGGGGAATCATAGGGAACACGCACGGCGTAACGAGTGCAATGAGACCTCCTAAAAACCCAAGAACAAATACCCACAAGTTGCTGTTCTCTTCTTTGGTTTCTACATTTCCACAGTTGGTTAAAGGATTTTTGAAATCTATACTGGTGATTTTTAAGCCATCTTGTTGTATAGGCGTATTGGTAACAGCAGGCAGAGCAACATTTGTACTGTCTTTGCTCTCTATTTTCTGTTCTTCTATAGGAGTAGCACCTTTGGGTGTTATTTTTTGTTCAAACTCTAAGGTGTTAGGAGCCAGACAAACACGGTCGTCACAGGTTTGATACGTAATCTCTGTACTCACTTTAGCAGGTTTTGTAGCATCTTTTAATTTAAATTTTTGCTTGAAAATAACCTGATTAGAATAATACACGATTTGAGCTCCAAAGGCTTCGCTGAATTCATCGTGTTTTTTTCCGATTTCCTGTAGTTTCCCGATAAGTTCAATTCCTTCTTTGGAGGTGACTTTCATTTCTGTAGGAATGCCGCTGTCGGGTGGTAAGTCTTTGGAATAGATATGCCAATTCTTTTCGAGAGTTGCATGGAGAACTGCTTCATATTGGCCATTGGCAAGTTCGTTTACACTATATTTAAATTTTACAGGATCTTTTATTTGAGCTGAAATTCCCGTAAAAAGGAAAAACAGAATAAAGAGGAATGGATTGCTTATTCTCATTTTATTAAAAAATTTTTATCTAAATACTTTTTACGTTGAAATCCGCAAGAGATTTTAACTAAAGTAAAAACGGAGTTGTATTTAAATTTTAATGTTCAAAATGTTTTTAGTTGTATGACTCGGCAAGAATCTACCGTCTTGTCTCAGAGGAATTATCCCCAAAATACGGTCATTGTAATCACACAGAAGCCATATTTTTTGCTTCGCTAAAATAGACATTTTTTCGTCTTTAAAAAATTTTGTTACGGCCTTTTTTCCGTTCATACCTTTTGGAAAGAAAACATCGCCTGCTTTTTTCTTTCTTATCTTTAAGGGAAATACGAGTTTATCAGCATCAAATAACCAAGTGGTATTGCTACAAACGTAGTCATCAAAAAAATCGGTGATTTGAAGTTCTTTGTTTTCGGGAAGTATAATTTCGGTTTTTTTCGGAGTTGTAGATTCCTGTTTTTTTTTGTCAATTAAAATAAGCTCGTTTCTATTAACGATTAATTGATAACTATGGGAATAAAAACAGCTTCCGGTTTGTGCTATAAAAATCTTGAAGATTTCTTTTTCGTCTTCGAAGCCAAATTTTCGTAGAATTTCAAATTGCACAAATTTACTTTCTTCGGTCAGTTTTTCTTTATTTAGAACCCATGTTTCGTTTTTAGAACTTGTAATTTGTTGTAGTTTTTCCTCTATTTGAGCTTGAACGAAATCTTTTGTTTGAGATAAAAAATTTATACTTCTCCCAAAATTTTTCAGAAAATTCTCATTGGTTTCCAAAAGATGAGGTACTATTTGATTCCTAATTTTATTTCGGAGATACTCATTTTTTTTGTTGGACGTATCTTCTCGAAACTGAATAGCGTGTTTTTGTGCAAATTCATATATTTCGTCTTTAGAAAACTCTAAAAGAGGGCGAATAATTTGGTTTTCGTTATCGGGAATTCCACTCAATCCTTTTATTCCTGATGCTTTGGAAAGATTGATGATAAAGGTTTCCAGTTGATCGTTAAGGTGGTGAGCGGTTACCAAATAGTCTATATTTTCTTTTTCCCGAATGTTATTGAAAAACCGATAACGGAGTTCTCTTGCCCAGTTTTGTAGGGATTTCATTTTCTTTTTTTCTTCTTCCGAAACATCATAAATATGAAGCACAATCTTGTATTGAGCACAAAAATCTTCTACCAGCTTTTGATCGTTGTTGGAATCTTCTCCCCGAAAGTGATAATTTACATGAGCCACTTGAAAGTTGAATCCTGAGACTTGGAACAAATAGGCAAGCACCATAGAATCTACTCCGCCACTTGTTGCCAAAAGAAAAGACGATTCTTGTGGATTAGCTTTTCGCCAACTCTTCATGACTTCCTGAAAACGAATGAGATTGAGCATAATTACTTTGAAAAAACAAATATAAAACAATAAAACTCCAAAATAATTGTTATTATTAAAGGAAAGGCACTAAATTTGTCTTTAAATATAGTAAGAAAATATTTTTTAACTAAAATTGATAAAATGAAAGTATTTAAAATTTTAGGTTTGGCTGCTATGGCCTTATCTCTCGGTTCGTGTGTCAGTAAAAAACAGTACGATTCTCTTAATCTCAACTACAAACAATGTATTGAAAACGTTGCAGAAAGACAAAGAGAAATTCAGGACTTGAAAAGTGCTAATTCCGGACTTCAAAGCCAAAACGATTTGCTAAAAGACCAAAACAATGCTTTGAAATCTTCTTTAGATGCTTGTTTGGCAAATCAGGGCAAAGGTTCTGCTAATATTGATAAATTAATAGGCGAGATCAATGCTTCTAATGCCTACATCAAAAGGTTGATTTCTACTAATGCTAAAAACGATAGTTTAAATTTAGCCCTATCCAATAAGTTGAAAAGATCGCTTGACAATGTTGCAGATGCTGATGTAGACGTGAAGGTATTAAAGGGTGTGGTTATGATTTCGTTATCAGACAAAATGCTTTACAAAACAGGTGATTACAATGTACTTCCTGCAGCACAAGAGGTTCTTGGAAAAGTAGCGAAAGTAATTAATGACTACGATAAATACAGTGTTCTAATTGAAGGAAATACAGATAACGTACCTCTAAATAGCTCTAATCTTCCTAAAGATAATTGGGATTTGAGTGCTTTGAGAGGAACTGCGATTGCAAAAATTCTACAAACTCAGTTTGGGGTAGATCCGGCAAGAATTACAGCAGGTGGTAGATCCGAATATAACCCTAAAACTACGAATATGTCTGTTTCCGGACGTGCCGAAAACCGTAGAACGGAAATTATCATTATGCCGAAGTTAGATGAATTTATGAAACTTATGGATATTGCTCCTGTAAAGAAGTAATCATTTATTCTAAAACCATACAAAAGCACGCTCAATTAGCGTGCTTTTTTGATTGTATTCTTTTAACCCCAGTTCGGATAAGACATTTAATCATAAAGATAAACAAATCTAAGATTAACTTCGTTCAGTTCGAGCAAGCTCTCGTGTCGCCGATTCTAATAAAAAAATAAAAAAGGAGGCAAAGGCGTAAAACTTATTGAAGTAATGACCCATTTTGTATTTGACTGCGTTGAAATAGCATTCATCAACTGAAAGGAGATAATCTTCGATTTCCTTCTTAAACAAAGTAACTTAGTTTATCTAAAAAAAACAACCTGAAAGATGACTTATTTCTGCGATAAAAAAAATAAAAACTTTGATAGATTTTTAAAACCATATAGCCTTATTATACGGCAGTTTGAGGTGAAGGAGAGATGTTTTTCTTTTTATCAGAATCTTTTTTCTTCTTTTCTTCTTCCAGTTTCTTTTTGTCGTTTACTGTTTTTAAACTGTCTTGTAGTTTTTTTAGTTGAAGACTGTCGGGTTTAGGAGGCTCGTATTTCCCTATTTTTTTCAAGTGTACAATCCATTGGCGGCGGTATTCTCCCATAAAACTCGCTCCTGTGAGTTTTTTGTACAAATTTTCTCGCTTAATTTCTCCTAAGAGGTATTGTTCGGCAATTACAGTACAGGCAGGTCCTGCCCATGTTGCTCCAAATCCGGCATGTTCTATCACAGAAACTACTACAATTTTAGGCTTATCTGCGGGAGCAGCCAAAACAAAGATAGAATTGTCCTTACCTTGTGGTACCTGTGCGGTACCAGTTTTTCCTAATTGGGTAAAATCCTTAGACCTCAACATTCTTGCGGTACCTCCTATAAAAACATCAAACATTCCCTTTTTTACAACAGAGAAATATTTTTTGTCTACCATGGTTTGCTTCTTTTCTTTAAAGCGTTTGTCGGGATTAGGTTTTCCGTCGATGGCTTTTACAATATGAGGAGTAAAATACCAACCTTCGTTGGCAATGGCGGCAGTAAAGTTGGCCATTTGTAACGGAGTCATCAAAATTTCACCTTGTCCCATTCCGTTGAACACGGCTTGTATAGGTCGCCAGTTCTTACCGTATCTTTTTTCGTATAATGCTCCCGAAGGAATTAAACCTTTAACACCTACAGCCAAATCATTATTCATAAATACTCCGGCTCCAAAACTATTCATGATTTCCTTCCATTCATCTACAGACTTTGAAGGATTTCCCGGATATTTGTTTACAATTTTCAGGTAGGTTTGAGAAAAATAGTTGTTGCAAGATTTTTCGATGGCCTTTTCCATACCGATAGGCCAAAACGTTCCGCAGTGGCAGCCTATTTTTCGTCCACCATAAGGGAAGCCTCCTCGGCAAGTAAATTTGGTACTGTCTCCGATTACCTTCATTTGATATGCCGTGAGTGCCGTCATCAACTTAAATGGCGATCCCGGTGGATATGCTGCTTGAATAGATCGGTCGAACATGGGTTTGTTCATGCTGTCTACCTGAAGTCGATAGATGTTTCTGGTTTTATTGGGGCCTGTAAAAAGATTAGGGTCTATGTCGGGACCTGTAGCCAAAGCCAATATTTCACCATTGTTAGGGTCCAAAGCAACAATAGCTCCTCGCTTGTTCGCCAACATTTCTTCTGCAATTCTTTGCAAATCGTAATCGATGGTTAGCGTTAAATCTTTGCCCGAAACCACGTCTTTGTCCAGTTCTCCGTTTTTATAAGGTCCTACATTTCTGAGTTTGATGTCTTTCTGAATGTATTTCATTCCCTTTTCGCCCCGAAGTTCTTTTTCATAGGATTTTTCCACACCGCTCATTCCGGCAATATCTCCGGGAAGATAATACAATGAATCTCTTTTGATGTAGGCTTCGTTGACCTGATTGGTATACCCAAGCAAGTTGCCCGACGTAGAAATCTCGTACCGCCTTTGTGGTCTTGAAACAATAGAAAATGCAGGATATTTAAAAATAATTTCCTGAACTCTGGCAATTTCTTCTCTGCTCAAATCCTTCATAAAAGTCATGGGAGTAAGTTTGGAGAAATATTTTTCATTCTCTATACTCTTGAGTCGCTTTTTAAAATCGTCTTTGGTAATATTCAATAAATTGCAAAATCCTATGGTGTCAAAATCGCTTTTCATGAGAGCTTTGGTATAAGAAATCTCATAAGAAGGCTGATTTCCTACCAAAATTTTTCCGTTTCTATCGAAAATAATGCCTCTTTGTGGAATAATATAGTCTATTTTAATAGAAGTATTGGCAGCATTCAGAGCATACCTGTCGGTAAATAACTGAAGATAGGCAAGCCTTGCTACAAAAATTGCAGCAATTACAGATAAAGTAATGATGATTTTGTAATAAGGCTTCATTACACTTTTTCTTTGATTTTAAATATCAAAATATAGAATAGCCCGAAAATAAATGAAATAATGGTGGTAACCAAAATATTCAGCAATACTTCAAAAAAACGACTTAGTTTAAAAAATTCGATGTACTGAACCATGAATTGGTGAATGAGCAGACTCGAAAAAATGAAAAGTAGAAATTGAGGCCAATTAAGAGCCTGAAAGGAAAAGAAGTCGGTAGAAGTTTCGGTAGAAGTTCGAAAAATAACCGTTCGGAAATAGGCAATAAGCGTTGTGGCAAACGCATTAATCCCCCAAGTTCCAAGAAACGCATCAATACCCATGCCCAGCAAAAAACTCATTGCCAAAAATTGATATTTGTTGCGGTAAAAGGGATAAAACATCACAAAAACAGGAAACAAAACAGGGCTGAATCTTCCGGCAATGGTAATTCTGTTCAGCAAAAATATTTGTAATGCAATAAGCACTACAATCATTAAAGCATCTGTTATAAGGTTTCTACTGATCATTTTTTATTACTGAACTTAAGGTATCCTGAATTTGTTTTAATTCTAATTTTCTGAGATTTCTTACCACAAAAACCTTTTGCAATTGTCCCATTTTTTGATTGAGTTCCACGGAAATATCCCAATATCCTGTTTTGGAATCGACTTCGTAGCCTGAAACTCTTCCTATCATAATTCCTTGTGGGAAAATGGAAGATTTCCCATCTGTAACTACGGTATCTCCAACTTTCAACGGGACATATTTGGGTACATCTGCCATGTGCATGATTCTGGAGTCATCACCGTTCCATGTAAGAGTTCCGAAATATCCGGAGTTCTTTAGAGAAGCATTGATTCTGATTTTATTTGTACTGAGTACCGATTGTACTAAGGCATAATTGCCCGTTGTATTAATTACAATTCCCGCAATCCCCTGTGGAGCTATAACCCCCATTTTAGGTTTAACGCCTTGATTTTCTCCTCTGTTGATGGTAAAGTAATTGTCGCTTCGGTTAATGGTATTCTGAACAATTTCGGCATCTACCATAGTGTATACTTGTCCGCCTCCTAAAGTATCTTTAACAACAGAATGTTTGGCAATTGCTGTAGAATCTTGTCCGTAGAGTTTCTCCATCAAGATTTTGTTTTGAGCCACTAAGTCTTCATTAACTTGTTTGAGTTTTAGGTAACTCGCACCTTCGTCAATATAGCCCGAAACCCACGCATTGAATGTAGATGCCTGTGCAGCAAGGAAAGATTGCTGCATGGAATTTCTTGTAAAAATAAGGATAACAGCAAGCATTTGCAAGAAGATGAAGAAAGCAAACAAACCATTCTTCGAAAACAACCTCAACAAATAAGCCATTCCAAATTTAGTATATAGATGATTAGAAAATTAAGTAAAAAAATTACTTGATTAAGAAATTAAATTTATCGATATTTTTAAGAGCAATTCCGGTTCCTCTTACTACTGCTCTTAGTGGATCTTCTGCTACAAAAACAGGCAATCCTGTTTTTTTGTGAAGCCTGTCACTCAACCCTCTTAGCAAAGCTCCTCCTCCGGCTAAGTAAATCCCGGTTTTGTAAATATCTGCTGCTAACTCCGGTGGCGTAAGTGATAGGGTTTCCATTACAGAATCTTCAATTCTTACAATAGATTTGTCTAAAGCACGAGCAATTTCTTTGTAGCCTACCATAATTTCTTTTGGTTTACCCGTAATTAAATCTCGCCCTTGTACCGGAATATCTTCAATAGGAACATCTAATTCCTCAATGGCAGAACCCACTTCTATTTTTACTCTCTCTGCGGTTCTTTCGCCAATGTATAGGTTGTGGTGTGTTCTTAGGTAATAGGCAATGTCGTTGGTAAATACATCACCTGCAATCTTTACCGATTTGTCGCAGACAATACCTCCCAAAGCAATTACTGCAATTTCGGTAGTTCCTCCACCTATATCAATAATCATGTTGCCTTCCGGCTTCTGAACATCTATCCCAACTCCTATAGCAGCAGCCATAGGCTCGTATATCAGGCGGATTTCTTTGGCATTTACCTTTTGGGCAGAATCCCGAACGGCTCTTTTTTCTACTTCTGTAATCCCTGAAGGAATACAAATTACAATTCTTAATGCGGGTTGAAATAATTTTCCTTTAATACCCGGAATTTGCTTGATAAACTCTTTTATCATATGCTCCGAAGCCTGAAAATCTGCAATTACACCATCTTTCAAAGGTCTTACGGTTTTGATGTCGTCGTGCGTTTTGCCTTGCATATGCTTGGCTTGATCTCCCACAGCAATAGGCTTGCCCGAAGAACGCTCGATAGCAACAATAGAAGGTTGATCGATAACAATTTTGTTATTATGTATAATTAGTGTATTTGCTGTTCCTAAGTCAATCGCAATTTCTTGCGTGAACATATTAAATAGTCCCATTTCTGTATAAAGATTTTATAAGTTCACAAAGATATAAATTTACTCTCTTATTTGAACGGCAATTATGGAGATTTTATATGAAAGTTTTGTTAATTTTATCATAAAATCTCTATGTTTTCGGATTTGTTGATAAAAAATACGCATAAAATAAATAATACCGCAACGTATCGAATGCTAATAAAACCTAAAAACAGATTTTTAGAAGTCGTTAAAAATAGCTTTCAATCTTTTTTCTTGTGGAAAAAATTTGTTTGATTTCAAAAAAAGGACGGAAAAAACCGTCCTGAATTTTGGAAACTGTTTTGAATTAAAATCAAACAGTTTTTTTATTTTAAATATTACCTAAAAATCTTCTCCAATATCTTTAAAGTAATGAGATAAGTAGGTTTTACACCTGTTAAACCAAGTCCTCCGGAAGAAAGCGTACTGCCTGTTTCCAGTGGATTGTCGGAAGCGTAGTAGGCATAACATAAAAACAAATCCTCATTGATATGATGTCTGATTTTTGAAGCAACTTGAATGGCTTTTTGGTAATGAGCTCCTTCCATTTCCAATCCAATAGCTTTCCATGAGGTGTTCATGAAGTAAGATAAAATATCCTTATTCTGTAGAGAGGTTCCCAGTACGGTAATCATGCTTCCTTCGAAGGATTTGAGTTCATCGTCTTGAAAATCATCAAGTTTTAATGCGTTTTCGAAAGGGTAATTGTCGGCGGTTCCTTCAAAAATATGAGAAGTAGGAATCATAATATCTCCTTTTTCTCCTGTTAAAATCCCTGCTTTACCCATAATGGAGATAGATTTTACATTGAGTTTAAAAGCATTAGGCTCTTCTTCGTAAGGTTTCAGTAGTTCGTCCATTACCTCAAAGGCCTGCTCGCCAAAGGCATAGTCAAACACAATCAAAACATCTTCGCCGGAATATTTAGCGTTGCTGAAAGGGGTGTTTTTTAAATCAATTTTACTCAAATCAATAATTTGAACATCTATATTGCTGCCACTCTTGTCATCAATATAAATCATACCCTGATTGAGGGCGTATTCCAAAATTTTATCTTGTAAATCTTTCTTATTGCTGATTTCCTGATACAGTTTGTAATCTACCTCTTTCGTACATTTTTTCTTCAGAGCCTCGTTGGCAAAAAGCATATTTTTCACGCTGTGCATATTTGCACTTATAATATTAAGGGGTCTGTGCTGAAGGTTGTTTTCTACTAAAACTTCTTTTACTTTTCTTGCCCATTTTTCTCCAAAAAAGTGATGTCCTACACGCTCTTTTAAGATGGCGCTAAAATAGATTTCACGATCGCGAATCTCTTTCCAGTCATTAATACTGGTGTTTCCTAAGTGATAAATGATTTTGAAAAGACGGTCGGGGTTATCATCGTCCCCAAACTTGTTGTAGGCGTCTAGTGTTTCGTCAAAACTTCTTCCCAAAAGTGCCGAAAGATGAATAAGAGCAACTTCCTTTTCCTTTCTGCTGAATTTTTTCTCTCCCTTAGCAACTTCTTCTATAATCGTCCATATTCTTTTAGGCCTACCTTCTTCCATATCGAAGCCTAAATTTCTTATTTTATCTGCTTCCAGATACAGAAAGGTAAGATGGGTAAGAATGTCGTAGATTTCCGAACGCCCCAGTAGAACTTCAATATTCATTTGGTGTTCATCTATCCTGTAGCAATTTCTTCTTCTTTTTTTAGGGATAATAGGTTCAAAACTGCCTTTATGAAAACCTTCGTCTGAAGTAAGGTGAATAAAAGCACACTCCTCGATTCCTTCGGGAAGGCGATCCAAAACATAAAGAAGGCCGTCTAATTCTACTTTGTTGGGAACCGTCATGGTGCCATAGATTTCAGGCTGAATAACCATGAGTAATTTTCGTAAACTTTCTCCCGAAACACCAGATGGTTTGAAAAAACCTCTATAAAAAAGGTGACGCATAGAAACGTAAAGCCTTTCTATGGCTTCGGTGGTCTCTCTTGCTCTATTATTTGTCATAATTGTATTTTTTGTAAATTTATGTCTAAATTTCGATGTAAAATGCCTGTAATTTAGCCTGCAAAGATAATTAATAAAAACTTAACTTTGTTGAAATAACTTAATTCACAACAATATGAACAATAGAAAATTTTTAGGACTCATGTTTTTGCTAATGATGTTCTTCACACCTAAATCTCAAGAGTTTTTTAAGCAGGCACCGCTTAGCTATAGTTTTGAGAGTCTTGAACCTGTTATAGATACGGAAACCATGAAAATCCATTACGGAAAACACCATGTAAGCTATATGGACAATCTAAATAAAATGATAAAAGGAACTGCGGGAGAAAAAATGAGCTTGGAAGAAATTAATAGAAATATTTCTACATTCTCTATTGGTGTTAGAAACAATGCCGGAGGTCACTACAATCACCAATTATTTTGGACTGTACTTACTCCTCAAAAAGATACTAAACCCTCTGCAAAACTACATTCGGCGATTAAAGAGTCTTTCGGAAGTATGGAGAACCTTAGGGTGGAGTTAGAAAAACAAGGTATAGCTCGATTCGGTTCCGGGTGGTCTTGGTTGTATGTAAATAAAGATAGAAAACTGGCAGTTTGTTCTACTCCAAATCAAGACAATCCGCTGATGGATGTTTCGGAATGCAAGGGAGTTCCTATCTTGGGAATCGATGTTTGGGAGCATGCCTACTATTTGAAATACCAAAACAAGAGAGCGGAGTACCTTAAAAATATTTGGAATATCATCAATTGGGATGAGGTAAGCAAAAGATTTGAGCACGCTTGTAAAAATTATTAAAAAACGCCGTTTTATCTGATTTAAAAATATTTTATACCAACACCCCCTAAATTTTTAGGGGGTGTTGTATTTTTTTTCGTTTTTTTATTTACATTTGTCGCAAAATACCATATACAATGTCCCGATTAAGATTTAAAGCGTTGGAAACGCTTCCTTTCAAAGATTTCAGAAAAGATAACTTTGTTCAAACACCTCCCAAGTTATCAGAATTGTACTGCCAAAACGTATTTTCAGAAAATACGATGAGAGAGTTTCTGCCTAAAGAGGCTTTTAATGCCGTTATGGACTCCATTAAACGAGGAACTAAAATCCAGCGACATGTAGCCGATCAGGTAGCAGTTGCCATGAAAGACTGGGCAATGTCCAAAGGCGTAACACACTATACTCATTGGTTTCAGCCCTTAACCGGAACTACGGCAGAAAAGCACGATTCTTTCTTTACACCTATCGGTGCGGGTAGAGCTTTGGAAAGGTTTGATGGAATTAATCTTATTCAGCAAGAGCCCGATGCTTCTTCTTTCCCGAATGGCGGAATACGCAATACTTTTGAGGCAAGAGGATATACGGCATGGGATCCATCTTCTCCTGCATTTATCATGGGCACAACGCTGTGTATTCCTTCTATCTTTATATCGTATACCGGAGAAACTTTAGATTACAAAACTCCCATGCTTAGAGCCTTACATGCTATTGATGAAGCAGCAACAGAAGTGTGTCAGTATTTTGATAAAAATGTAACTAAGGTAACCGCTACATTGGGCTGGGAACAAGAATATTTTTTGGTAGATTCTGCTCTGTATATGTCTCGACCGGATTTGGTAATGACGGGTAAAACCCTTTTAGGGCATTCTCCCGCAAAAGGACAGCAATTAGATGATCATTACTTCGGGTCTATTCCTACCAGAGTAATGAATTTTATGAAAGAATTGGAAATCGAATGTATGAAGTTGGGTATTCCTGCTACCACTCGTCACAACGAGGTCGCTCCCAATCAGTTTGAACTGGCTCCCATGTTTGAAGAAGCCAATGTAGCTGTTGACCACAACTCGTTGTTGATGGATTTAATGGCAAGAGTAGCACACAAGCACCATTTTCATATTCTTTTTCACGAAAAACCTTTTGCAGGAGTCAACGGAAGCGGAAAACACAACAACTGGTCGCTTTCTACTGACACGGGAGAAAATTTGCTGAGTCCCGGGAAAAATCCGAAAAAAAATCTTCAGTTTTTAACTTTTTTCGTTAATACCATCAAAGCTGTACGTGAGTATGCCGATTTGTTGAGAGCCGGTATTGCTTCGGCAAGCAATGATTACCGTTTAGGAGCTAACGAGGCACCACCTGCCATTATTTCGGTTTTTATAGGGTCTCAACTATACAATGTCTTGATGGAGCTGGAAAAAGTAAGCGAAGGTAAATTAACTCCTGATGAAAAATATGATTTGAAACTCAATGTGGTAGGAAAAATCCCTGAAATTCTACTGGATAATACCGACCGAAACAGAACTTCTCCTTTTGCCTTTACGGGAAATAAATTCGAGATTAGAGCTGTGGGCTCTTCGGCTAACTGTGCCGAAACTATGACCATTATGAATTCTATTATGGCAAAGCAACTCAAAGTATTCAAATCAGAAGTAGATGGTTTGATTGAAAAAGAAGGACTGAAAAAAGATGAAGCTATCTTTAATGTCTTGAGAGAATACATTAAAGAATCCAAAAATATTATGTTCGAAGGCGATGGATATTCGGAAGACTGGGCAAAAGAAGCTCAGAAAAGAGGACTAAGCAACCTGAAAACCACTCCTGAAGCCCTAAAAAGAGAATTGGATAAAAAATTTGTTGCGATGTATGAAGATTTGGGAATATTTACCCATCGGGAGATTGAGGCAAGAAACGAAATAAAGTTGGAAAAATATAGCAGCGTTGTAGATATTGAAGCAAGAGTATTGGCAGATATTGCCCGCAACCACATTATTCCTTCAGCCCTGAAATACCAAAACCGACTGATAGAGAATGTGAAAGGACTAAAAGAAATCTACGGAGAAAAAGATTTCAGACCTTTAGCCAAGGAACAAATGAGTCTCATAGAAAGAATTTCGCAAAGTGTACACCAAATAAAAGTAGGGGTAGACGAGCTTTTGGAAGCAAAAGACAAAGCAAAATCCATAGAAGATTCTCAAAAACAAGCCGAAGCCTTTTGTAACAATGTAAAACCTTTGTTTCCTAATATCCGAGAGGCATCGGACACTTTGGAAATGATGGTAGATGATGAGCTTTGGCCGATGACAAAATATCGCGAATTGCTCTTTACGAGATAAACCAAAATCCCATGCGAGTGTATGGGATTTTTTTTGGAACATAAAATAATGCGACACGTTTTGTCGCATAAGCTTGCTACATTTGCTTAAAAGTTTTAGTCAATGAAAAAGGATTTCTTTTTGGCGAGATACGCCCTTATTATTAAGCGATTAGAAAAATCTCCCGCCACTTTTCAGGAGATAGAAAGTTATCTACTCAATTCTTTTGAGTTTCAAGATGCCAAAATCACGAGTTATTCCATAAGAACTTTGCAAAGAGATTTGAAAGATATCTCCAATCTTTTCAATATGGAAATTCATAACCGAAAAAAGGGCGACAACCGCTATTATATAAGCAGCAGACCCATTTTGGAAGTAGACGAATACAACCAACGCCTGCTGGAGTCCTACCAAATCATCAATGCTGCCAATACCTACCCGGATTTTGCGGAATATGTTTTTTTAGAATCCAGAAAACCTAGAGGGATTGATAATTTCTATGATTTACTCTTTGCTATCAGAAACAAAAAAATAACCATTTTCGAACACTTTAGCTTTGCAAGCAAAGCCACCTCCTCCAGAAAGGTACACCCACTGGCACTTAAAGAATCTCACGACCGCTGGTACCTCATTGCCGTAGATACCAAAGACGGAAAGTTGAAGTCTTTTGGACTAGACCGAATACGCTTGGTAGAAATTACCAAAGCAGGTTTCAGAGGAAAATACAAAATAGATTTGAAAGAACATTTCAAAAATGCCTTTGGAGTAATTAATTTAGCGGAGCAAAAACCTCAAAAAATTGTTTTAGAATGTACGAAAGATCAAGCTGAATATATTAAAAGTTTTCCTTTGCACGCTTCGCAAGACATTACAGAAGAATCGGAGGATAAAACCATTTTTCAATTATGTCTTTATCCTACTTACGATTTTATGCAAGAAATCCTCTCTTTTGGTAAAGAAGTAAAAGTTTTGGAACCCCAATGTTTAATAAATGATATTAAGCATCATCTGCAAGAGAGTATTAAACATTACTTTTAATTTTACTGATTTCCTACCCCGCCTTTCAGGCACCCCTTCCGGAGGAAGGGGAATTAGCGGTGTTAATTTTTAATAACCAAATCTATTTTAAGGAATATTCACACAAATTTATGGTTCGTTTTTTGGAGATAAAAAATGTATTCGGTTGGAAATCAATAAAAAATACGACAACTTTTGTCGCCTTTTGATGGTATCTTTGTTATATCAATTAAACATCACAAAATTATGGATAGAATTACTCAACAGCGAATTGGTACGCTACATCCTTTGGTACGCAAGGAAATTACCCAAATCATTAAACAGTGCGACGATGCCCTTACCGGAAGAGCCAAAGTAAGAATTACCCAAGCCTTGCGTTCTTTCGAGGAACAGGAAAAACTATATGCCATAGGCAGGATAACCCAAGGGAAAAAGGTAACCAATGCCAAGGCCGGACAAAGCATTCACAACTACGGCTTGGCTGTAGATATTTGCCTCATTATAGATGGTAAAACAGCCAGTTTTGACACGAAAAAAGATTGGGATAACGATAAAATTGCCGATTGGTACGAATGTGTAAAAATTTTTGCTAAAAACGGTTGGGATTGGGGCGGAAACTGGTTGAAATTTAAAGATTTACCTCATTTTGAGAGGCGGTATATTCCTTCACCGAAAGGTTTAGTTAAAGTGAATTGGAGAAGTCTTATCAAAATGAAAAGAGATAAAAACGGATATGTAATATTGGATTAATTGTCTCTATTTTCAGTAAAAATTTTGCCGCAGCCATAGGAGTTGCGGTTTTTTATTTCCGGCTTTTATGGTCAATATTTATCCTGTTTTTTTATCGAAAAAATATAATGCGACGTGTTCTGTCGCTGTGCCGAATTTTCTTTGCATTTAGAAAATCTTGCAAGAAAAATTATACTAAACAATTTAACAAATAAAAATATGGAAAATATAGAAAACGAAGGTTTTAATGAAAACGAGAATCAGAAATTTTGGAACGAAATGTTTAACAACCTTGAAGATATTCCCGGGTTGAATCTAGTAAAACTACCTGAAAACTATGAAGAAAATCTGAAAAAAGAACAAGATGAAATGAGAAAAATAGACCCGGAATACGACATTCCTTTGTCGTATAAATGGGAAAAAATACAATCAAAACCGTCTATTCTTGCTGCATCGCCATTCATCTACGGAAAATCATTTGCTGGTAAAAACTTTGGAGATGTATTCTTACAAAGTGGAACAAGATATACTGGAAAAAATGTATTATTTCACGATGCTCTTAATTTATTTTTTGGTAGAAAAATCATTGAAAAGAATATCACATTTGGAAATAGCGAGAAACAGTTTCAATTCACGGGTTTCTCCTTCGCTAAAGATTCTGTTATTGCACAAAACAGGGATAAATATGCTCTTGCACAAAATGAAATTGTAGCATTTTTTGAACGAAACCAAAACCGAAGCAATAACCTTTTTATGGATGTAAAATTTGGTAGTGACTTTAGAAAAATATTAGAAGACAGTGGAATTTCAAACCCAAATGAATTAGAAAACAAACAAGTTCTTATAGGTTTTAGCGATATTCCTTCTCATTTCAACACTGAAATTAGCAATCAACAATTGTTTGAATTTATGCTGAAAAAACTAGGGTTAGATTTACAAAAATTAGGAGCGGAGCGTGTAGAAAAAGTAAGACTTCGTATTGGTGTTTTCTTTGACGGAACAGGAAATAATAAGTTTAATTCTGATGAAGCCTATTATAAACAAGAACTTCCTATTAATGACAAAAAACCTCCTAAAGTAAATGTAACTCCAAAAGATGGAAAACCTTTTGAAGCAGAAGCAAATACCAGTTATTGGAATGCTTATACCAATATTACATTACTGCATGATTTGTATGAAGAGAAAACAGAAAAATTAAGAGGTGATAATTTCCGTACACTACAACTCAAACAATATGTTGAAGGAATAGGTACCAAAGAAAAAGAACCCGATGATATGATAGGGGCGGCTCTTGGCGAAGGAAAAATGGGAGTTATTGATAGGGTAAAAGAATCGTGCGAAGATATTACCAAAAAAATCACCAATCATTTTATCTCTATACAATCTCTTCCAGAAAATAAAAAACAAAAAATTCGTTTTGAGATAGAAGAAATTAAGTTTGATGTCTTTGGTTTTAGTAGAGGTGCCGCCGCCGCAAGGCACTTCTGCAACGAAGTGCTCAAAAGAAAATCTCTTCCCGAAAAAATAAATGACCAGCAAAACAAAGCCGACCTAAAAAATGCAGCAAAGCCGCAAAAACAAAAAAAGTACAACGAGAAAAAAGTGGCAGATCAATTAATTGTAGAGAAAAAGAAAAACCAAGTTTTGCAACCAGAACATACAGGAAGTTATCTGGAAGAACTTTTTGATAGGGTTTTGCATACAGACTATCCTATTGATCATGTATCTGTAGAATTTTTAGGTCTTTTTGATACGGTAATTTCTCAAATGTTAGAAAAGAAAGGTATTATAGATGCTGCTCATAATTTTTATGATTTTCTAGATGTTTTAGAGAAAAAGATAGATGATAGTTTTATACTGAATGCCATAGAAAATGTAAAAACACCACTTACAGGTTTAAGCATTCAGCAGATTATAGATTTAATTTCTACAGGTGCTAAAGAAATAAAGGATATCCCAAAAGTAAATCCATCGTTGAAAAACACAAAAATTAAGAAAGTGTTTCACATTTTGGCACAAAATGATTGGCGAGAAAACTTTCCCGTAACACAAGTTACCGATGCTTATGATAGTAAACAAATGTGGATGCTTGGTGCACACAGCGATATTGGCGGAGGCTATGCTTCTGCAATAGTAGAAGAAAACATATTGCATTTTATGGATGTTTCTGTTAAAGCAAAACCAGACCAAATAACAAAATTAGAAAAAGAAAGAACGGATTTACGAAATTGGTATATCAACCAATTATTTTGCAAACCAGAAGAATTAGAATGGATAGAAACACACCATATTTCCGAAACCGATATACATTTTCCCATTTCTGAATTTTCAGAAAGACAAAAAGAATTTATGAGAGACCAGCTGCAAAAAGTAGAAGGAGATATAATCTACAAATTGGAAGCAAAGCATTATAAATTGGTTTCTACCAGAAAGCTCAATAATAAACTTTCTTTGGTGCCCTTCTATGTCATGCAACATATGGCAATGCAATTTGGAAATGTTCCTTTTGCAAATAGCATAAAAGAGCTAAAACATCCAGTTCCTCATCCAGAAGAATATATTTTGCCAAAAGAATTGAGTGATTATCTTGAAAACATGAAAAAAATCGCAGAATCCGGATGGAAGAAATACAATGATGGCTCCATGGTAAATTATGAATATCTTTTTAGTGATTTTGCAAAAAAAATCTATGAAATAGATACCAAAACCTATGAACTGATTGCCAATAAATTTATACATTTATCCGCTAATTATAACGGTGTTCCGAAATTTTTAGAATTTTTAGACCATAAACCATTTGTATATACCAATGTTCCACAATTTAATCCCAATATCGCAGAAAGAGACAAGCAACCTTACCAGAGATCTTCTTATACCCCACAACTTACTTTACAAGATAAAGTACGTTCTCATTAGCATTTTGCTAATTTCTTGCAAAGAGACCAAGGGGCAAGAACATAAAGATACTGCAGACCGTTTTGAGTGGTCTGCAGGGATTTCTGCTCCTAAGTTTTATCCAATAGGTGGAGTTTCTGTAAATTTTGGATATGCAGCAGCAGGAAGTATAACATGCTTTGATGCAGGTTGGGGAATTGATTACGGCAGTTTTGTAACAGGTGAACGATATAAACCTATCCCTGAGGAAGTATTTGTAAAATATATTAGTGCTGTAGATAATTTAGAATATAAAGAGACCATAAAACTTCCGAAAGAGAAGATTCTACAAATCTTTAAAGAAAACCAGAAAGATTTTTATAAAACACATGAATTTAATCCTTATGATACCTTTAATTCAAAAATAATTGTAGGCATGGCTCCGGGAGGATGGATTCGGGTTTGGGTAAGAGGAAATAATGATTTTCAGTTGAAAGAAGTATTTAAAGGAAAAATACCAGGTTATGAAGATAAAACTATTGATGAAAGATTTAGAGTTAAGAATTTTGAAAATTGGGGTAATACCTACCTCTACTGGCAAAAGCACGGTGTTCCTTACGAGGCATGGGCAGAGAACGAGAAGGAGTATGATATACTTTATGTGTATAAAGAAAATATAAAATTTAAAAATCTATCATATCAAACCATTTCACAAGACGGCACATATTTTTATGGGGCAGATTTTATAGAATATAAAGATGCTGAAGATACAGATTATAAAGCAAAACTCCCTGTCCAAATGACTTTTTCTTGGAGCGATATAAAGAACAAAAAAGAGTACGATACATTTGTTGTATTTCCTAAAAACTTTGAAAAAATTTATACTACTCCCTATTATGATACTGTCAGTAAAACTGAACAAAACTATAATAAAATTGAACTTGAAATTGAAGAATCTGGTAATTTTGGCAATGTATTTTTAATTGGAAAAAATAAAAGAGAATTATTATTTAGATTTAAAGCTGTTATTGCAAAATCAGAAGTTGTTGGTAGTGGCGATTACTCTCCGAAAGTAGAATATTTCATAAAATAATTATGCAGAAAATCATACGTCTCAACTTACTTCACAAGATAAAGTACGTTCTCATTAGCATTTTGCTAATTTCTTGCAAAGAGACCAAGGGGCAAGAACATAAAGATACTGCAGACCGTTTTGAGTGGTCTGCAGGAGTTTCTGCACCCAAGTTTTATCCAGCAGCAGGAACCGTAAATTTTGGTTATGCTGGAGCAGGACAAAGCACTCCTTTTGATCCGGGTTGGGGAAATGATTATGGAAGTTTTGTAACCGGAGATCGCTACAAGCCTATACCCGAAGAAGTATTTATAGATTATGCTTCTGCTACTGACCCTCTTCCGTATAAAGGAACTCTAAAACTTCCGAAAGAGAAAATTCTACAAATTTTTAAAGAAAACCAGAAAGATTTTTATAAAACACATGAATTTAATCCTTATGATACCTTTAATTCAAAAATAATTGTAGGCATGGCTCCGGGAGGTTGGATTCGGGTTTGGGTAAGAGGAAATAATGATTTTCAGTTGAAAGAAGTGCTAAAAGCTCGATTGCCAAGTTATCAAGACCCTAAACTCAATAAAGCATATGGAGACCGAAATGATTGGGAAGAAAAATCAATTTATTGGCAAAAGCACGGTGTTCCTTACGAGGCATGGGCAGAGAACGAGAAGGAGTATGAATATGGGTTTAAATTTGTTACAAAGAATAAAAAATCAATTTTTTATACAAGTAATGTGGTATCAAAAGACGGATGGTGGACTTCTTTTTTGGCAGAAGGAACAGCAATTGATACCCTTAACACAAAAAACAATACATGGAAAGGAAAAATACCAGTTGATGTTTCTATTTCTTGGAAAGATTCAATATCAGGAAAGATATATGATAATAAGATTGCAATGCCAAAAACTTTTGAAAAACTTTTTAAGGATAACTATTCACAAAATGATTTGGCAGTTAATAGTTATATATATATAGAGTTAGAAAAGAACAATAAACAAGTTATGATTTGGTTTAAAACAAAAAAGGGAAAAGTAAAAATATTAAGATTCACTGGCTCTTTGTCTGAAAATAAAGAATTATTTGATGATTATCCATATCCTAAAGAAATAGAATATTTCATAAAATAATTATGCAGAAAATCATACGTCTCAACTTACTTCACAAGATAAAGTACGTTCTCATTAGCATTTTGCTAATTTCTTGCAAAGAGACCAAGGGGCAAGAACATAAAGATACTGCAGACCGTTTTGAGTGGTCTCCGCTCTCCGAAGTCGGTAGACTTCGGAGTTTTTTATATTTTTTTTAAACTAATTTTCAAAGCGTCAAGTTCTGTCGCTACCCCAAACTACATTTGTCTTGTGAGATTTTAAAATCCAAATAAGATGAATACCAAAGCACCAATCCCTGCCAACCGAAACAAAAAAATTACGATTCTCTCCTTAGATGGTGGCGGAATCCGTGGAATTATTCCCTGCATTATTCTCAAATATATCGAGGAGCAGCTACAACAAAAAAATAGTTCCGACTCCAAATTAGGAGATTATTTTGATTTAATAGCCGGAAGCAGTACCGGCGGAATTTTGGCTTCTGTACTGCTTTTTCCCGATGAAAAAGGAAAAGCAAAATTCTCTATTCAAAAAGCATTTGAACTGTATGCCGAAAAAGGGGAAGACATCTTTAATGTGAGTTTTTGGGAAAGGCTTATTAATCCTTTTGGGCTTTTTAGTGAGAAAATTTCCGAATCGGAGTTAGAAAAAAATCTAAAAGAATTTTTTGGTAATCTACAACTCAAAGATTTTGTAAAACCTTCTCTCATCACGGCTTATGATATAGAAAATCGCCACGCTAAGCTCTTCAATTCCCATGAAGCCCAAAAACTGGAAATGAATAATTTTTGGGTAAAAGATATTTGCAGAGCCACTTCTGCAGCACCTACCTATTTTCAGCCCGCTCAGATAAAATCACTGTACGGACAGCTGTTTTCTTTGATCGACGGTGGTTTGTTTGCGAACAATCCTGCACTTTGTGCCTATGCCGAAGCGAGAAAAATGCCTTTTTCGGAGATTTTAAAGAATTCAGAAAAGCCTAATTACCCGGTAGTTAATGATATGCTTTTGATTTCTGTAGGAACGGGTACCGAAATGAAAAGCTATTCGTATAAAAAAATGGAAAATGCAGGAAAAATAAAATGGATTGCTCCAATAATTGATATTCTGTTCTCCGCCAATGCCGAAACCGTTGACTATCAGTTGAACCAAATGTTTCAGTCTTTGGGAAGGAGAAATCAGAAGAATTATTACCGCATAAACCCTTCTCTAAAAAATGCTTCGCCGGAGATGGACAATGTAAAGAAACAGAATATAGAGGCATTGATTCAGGCGGGACTATCCTATATAGAGGAAAATAAGGAAGTTCTTAACCAAATTGTGCAAAAATTAATTAAAAATAAAATATAAGACGACACGTTTTGTCGCTTCCACGAAATACATTTGTCCTAAGCAAATTACAAACACCCAATCACTCTCTATGATTCTAAAAATGAAAAAATATATAAGATTTTGTTTGAACAAAACATCTATTTACAACACAGAAAACGCTCTCCGAGAAAAATAAACAGAGCTTCTTAGTAACCTGTATTTTACGACGATAAAAAAATAAAATTGACACCTATAAGGTGAATCGAACAGCACGAAACATGCACCTACACCTCCTTTCCTTTTGGAGGAAAATGAAAAAGGAATCCCCATTTTTTCGCGAAAAATTTAGAAAATGTTGAACTCAAAAATCACAAAACAATGACAACACCCAAAACAGAACCCGACCTTAAAACAGTACTCAAAACCGAGTCTATTTGCCTTTCTGAGGAGGAAAAACTAGAACTCGAATTAGATTTCTGTCTTGCCGAATTAGAAGAATTTTTTATGGCAGATTTCGAAGAAGAAACAGAAACGCCGGAAACCATTACAATTTAAATAAAAACAAATGAAACACAAAACAAATTTACTACAGCAATGGATAGAGTATTTTTTACTGAGATTTTTATCCTTTTAAGATTAATTTTTAACATTTAAATCAAAAAAATGAAAACAAAACAAGAACTTAAACAATTTTTTGAAAATGGCGACAAGCTAACGCAAGAACAATTTTGGGAATGGCAAGACTCCTATTGGCACAAAGATGAGACAATTCCACAGAATAAAGTAGAAATTGATTTATCTCAAAAAGCAGACTTGGTAGACGGAAAGGTTCCTTCCTCTCAGCTCCCAAGCTATGTGGACGATGTATTGGAGTTTGCTACTTTTAGTGAGCTTCCCAATCCCGGAGAAAAAGGTAAGATTTATACAACGCCGGATAATAATAAAATATACAGATGGGCAGAAAGTAAGTATATAGAAATCAACAATAAAGCACTGGTATTAAGAGATATTGTTACTAAAGGAAACTACTCTCCCAACCCTATTTCTTTTATATATGAAAATACTCCTAATGACGAACAAGGCTCTGCAAACGGACAAATAGGAGCTAACCCGGAAACCTACTCTTTCTTCTTTGGGAATATGAATGCGAACCATACAGGAGCTTATAATCATTCTTATGGATATGGGAGTTTAGAAAAAGTTTCGTCTGGCAGTTATAACTCAGCTTATGGAGCTTATTCCGGAAATAATCTTACCACGGGAAATTATAATATTTTGATTGGACAAAATACAAGAAAACAGCTAACAACCTCTACCGGAAATGTCTTTATTGGAACAAATTCAGGGAGTAAAGCAACTACATCGGGATACAATACTTTTATTGGAGTAGAAGTTGCGTATGATTTTGATGGAAATGCTCATCCTCAACAAGATGGGGTTATAAGAGAATCTACGGATAACACTTTTATAGGTAGAGCAGCAGGATATTATACCAAGAGAGGTAGAAAGAATACTTTCGTAGGATCAGACTGTGGTGCAAGGTTTGGAAATTATGGTTCGTACAACACCTTTTTAGGCAGTGGTATCGCATCTTATACTTCCCATACTTGGGGTGAAAACAATGTTGTTATTGGTTCCCATGCTGCTATTAATGGGGAGTTAAACGACTCTTTTATTGTAGATTCAAGAAGAGAGCAAACTCCCAATCCAGCATTAGTTACTCCTCTAATTAAAGGAAATTTTAAAACCCCTTCCTTGAATATAGGTGGTGTATTTTCTATAACCCCTTCTTTTATTCCTGATGGAAAGGACGATAATTTGTTTACCAAAAACATCGTTGCAAAAGCCGACGGAACATTGGGGTGGGAAGATAGAGCTCATGGAGTATCACAAACAGAGTATGATAAAAATAGCTTTGATTTTCAGTCAACCGGTAATGTAAACAATCTTCATCTTAACATTGTTAAGACAGGAAAAGTAGTGAATGTAAACTATCGATTAAATGTCGACGAAAGTACTGACGGGCAACTATCAAGATTATTCACGATGCCATTAGAGCTAAGACCCAATGCTACCAAATATCCGGAAATTAATTTTGTGGGATATACCTATAAAGGTGTTAAGCCATTTAAAATTTCCTCAAACGGAGAGGTTACTGTAGATTTTGCTAAAGGAGTAACAATGTTGTCCACCCAAGGAAGCATAGAGTTTTCTGTTTCTTATACCCTATAATTAATTAAATCAAAATAAAAATGAAAACAAAACAAGAGCTTAAACAATTCTTTGAAAATGGCGACAAACCTACACAAGAACAATTCTGGGAATGGCAAGACTCCTATTGGCATAAAGAAGAGACAATTCCACAGAATAAAGTAGAAATTGATTTATCCCAAAAAGCCGATTTGGTAGACGGAAAGGTTCCTTCCTCCCAGCTCCCAAGTTATGTGGACGATGTATTGGAGTTTGCTACTTTTAGTGAGCTTCCCAATCCCGGAGAAAAAGGCAAGATTTATATCGCAACAGATACAGGCAAAAGTTATAGATGGAGCGGAACAATGTGGCAAGTTTTGGAAAGTACTTCCGAAGAAGGGAGTAATATAGCCAATACCGACCTTACCAATACCAACCCCAGAACTTTTACACAGAAGGCAGCTTTTACTTGGGATTCTTTGGGGAGTCCTTATTATTGGAAAGGATTAACGGATCAGACAGCCAACTTATCGCAATATGATAAAGTATTAAGAATAGATTCTGCTACTAAACAGGTTGCATTAGGGGATTCTTTGGAAGTCGCAGTGACAATACCTGATAATTTAACAGTAAATGCACCGGCAATGAATGTAAATTATACAGTTAATCATGTATATCCAGACCCTGTTCCTTCTTTACCACAAAACCTAATCGATTTAAAAAACTTTATGGCAACAATAGCAACAAATCAATATACAAGAATTCTTGATGATCAATTTATTATTCAAAAAGTAGATACGTTAAACAGAGTAACCGTTAATAATGGAGTAGTGCAATTCTGGCAAACATCAGACAATTCAAATAACTCCGCTCCTTTATCTTCTGTAAATAGTGTAGTAACAATGCCACATGATAAAGACTGGGTGTTTGTGGTTTCATCGGATAAATGTTATAATGTTAATTATGCTTGGGGTGTAAAAATAGGGTTTGCTAGAACATCCAATACAGATGGAGTACAGGAACCTGAAATAGGAACACTTATACCACACTATACTAATTATGGCTGGGTAGGCTATGATATTAACTCTGAAACAGGATCTATACATACTAAAGCAACAGTTATCTATACTAAGGTTGGAAACGTACTAAATATTACGGTTGTGTATAGTAATGGTACAACTTATTCTACAAATACAGATGCTCAAACTTTTTTAGGAGATTATAGATTTGTAATGACTTGTGGTAATCGACCTGATCAAAGTTCTGCTTTCCCCGCATATACGAATATGAGGTATTATATAGCACCATAAAACATAATAAAACAGCGA
The DNA here is from genome assembly GCA_017995195.1 of Cloacibacterium sp. Lineage (GTDB taxonomy): Bacteria > Bacteroidota > Bacteroidia > Flavobacteriales > Weeksellaceae > JAGOJI01. The sequence continues at coordinate 5,657 of JAGOJI010000014.1, read as the reverse complement.
AGAGAGGGTGCTAGTACCAGTGCCTTCGTAAACCAAGAGTTTTGTTTTTGCCAATTCCAAACTACTGGAATCAAATATTTTTACAGTACTACCAATCCATTGTTTTTTTATTAAAAAACACTAAATCAATAACTTAAAAAATTATTGACCAGCATCTCTTATGCTCAAAAATTAGAGAAAAAACTTTAAATCGTTGTACAGCGGATTTAGAAAAACAACAAAAATCATTAACAATTAATCATTAACAAGATGTCAACAAACAATTCATCACAAACATTATTCAGATTTGTGAGCCTTAGAAATCCTCAACTTACAGAGGCAGAACCTTCAAAAAACTTGGGTTTTGTACATAAACCTAAAACCCTCAATACGCTTTTTGATGAAGCGATCCCTAAAGAGGTATGGGATTCTTCTAATAGCTCTAAAATTGCAGCATTAGAAAAACAGATTCCAGCAATTGAATCAAAGAATGCCAATTACTTCTACAAAACCAAAAAAGAAGTGATTAGAGATTTTTCCGATTACTTTACCGCTGCAGAGTTAATTGCCAAAGGCAAATTAGAAAACATCACCAATTATTTACCTGCAATTTCTAATGAGTTTCCTGCGAACTATGCTAAGCTATGGGATAATTTGATTTATCAAGTGCTTACACAAAAAGACTTTTATGTGAAAGAGACGATTTTACAGATTATAAAAGCCGTACACTTTAATAAGTATAAAAACTCGACATCTCATACAGAATTAAAAGATGCAAAAGTAGTAATGCCGGGAAGGCTTTTTGTAGATACTATTATTGATGACGGAGTAGATGCAGAAGATCTGCCTAATATCTTTACCGTAAATGAAAGCAGAATAGCGGGTGCTTACATTACAGAAGATCCTAATTTTTCTAAAGTTTCTGCTTCTGTAGAAAGAAGACTTGCTTCTTATGCCGAGAAAAATACAGAATTAGCTTTGGCTGTTTCAGAAAAAAACAGATTAGAAAATCTAAAAACTGAGATAGACCTTGTATCTAAAAACTATCAAAGAGAATATTCTGCTGCTTTAGCTACTGCTCAAGAAAACCATCAAGCTGTTGTGAAACCATTGTTGGACGATTACGAAGCTAAACTAAATGCAGTAAGAGATACATTTACCTCATCTCAAACACCGGAAGAACAACAGGCTCTTTTAGATGCTGTAAAATATCCTACATTGCCTAATTTTCAGTTTAGTTTTCCTGCTCTTGATACAGAGTATTTAAAAGAAAAACTTTCACAACCTTCTTTTGAGACCATGGATTTTATTCTTCATAAGGAATATAATGGAGATGGCAGTGTACTAGGAGAAACCACTACACAAAGGATTGCAGCTGTAGAAGAAAACACAAGAACTCTTTCTGTAGATGGCATATTCGGGGTAGATGAGCTTAACACTATTTTGACAACTCAAAAGTCTGATTATACAAATACCATTATTTCCGCTACAGAAATAACACAGCAAGAATACGCTAATATTGGTGGTGCTTTGGTCCCTATCCAAAATGCAACAGCACAAAATGCTTTCTCCGCTGTTTTAACCCCTAAAAGAAATAGAAGAGGAAGTATATTTTCTTTTGAATATTTATACGACTTTGATATGGTATTGGAAGTTCCTGACTCTTCTTGGGAGTTAGAATCTGTAGAATGCGAGGTAAAAGATCCTATAGGAAATACTCAAAAGTACACGCCAAAAGAGTTTGTGGTAGATGGTGTAAAATTATTGGTTAATAATATTTTTAATGATCAATTTTCTAAAACACAATTAGAAAGTTTTACAGAATTTACTGCCAAAGTTTACTTTAAAAATAACAGAGAAGGCTCGTTGGTTTTCAGACTGAATAACCCTACTTCTGATAACTATTTTGCCAAATTGAACCTTACTGTGGAGAGAACAGGTAAAAAAGCATTTAATCCTAAAAACTTTGGAATCAAAAGATTAGGTATTGCAGATTACTTAAAAGTAGTACAAAGCGTGCATGCTTATGTTCCCGGCGAGGTTTCTAACATAGAAAATGTAATGGCAAGTGAGCTACGTCATAAATCTATCAGTGAAAGAACCACTACAGAAGATACTGCTATCACAAGTAAATCTCAAGAAGTAGAAAAAATGACCGATACTACCAAAGTAAACCGTGCTGAAATGCAAAGTGAGGTAGCGAGAGAATTGGATAGGCAACAGGATTTTCAGTCACATGCCAATTTTAGTAAAGGCGGCATTTGGAAAATTGATGTGGGAGCCAGCTATGCTAACCACACCGCACAACATGACAGTACCAGACAAGCCGTTACCAAGGCACAAGAAATTACAGAAAAAGCCTTGGAGCGTGTGGTTACCAAAATTTCTGAGGAAAGAATACAGAAAATTGTACACGAGGTACAATTGCAAAATGTACATGAGTTTGACAACCGCGGGAAAATTGGTGGAGAAGCACCAAAGCACATTACCGGTGTTTACCGATGGGTAGATAAAAAGATGAAGAACCAAATCTACAACTATGGTAAACGCACCATGTTTGAATTTATGATTCCGGAACCGGCACGTTTGCACAGGTTGGCAACAAAATCTTATAAAAGCGTTCTTACAGCTCCTATAGACCCAAGAAAAGTAAGTGGTAATAAGCAGATGAAAGATGCCAATGTAGAGGTAAATGTACTACAATATTGGGCGGATTATTATGGTATAAAAGTAGAGCCACTTTTGCCAGATACAAATCAGATAATACATAGTGCAACAGGCGTTCCCGAAAGAGAAAAGGGTTTCGGGGTAGATTATACTCATTTTGTAATACCAGACAATTACGTAGCAAGAAATGCAAGTTTTAGTTGTAGATCATCTAGGCATAGTGGTGGAGGTTTGCAAGGCTCTCGTTATTCTGAGGTGTTTTGTTCTAATCTAAAAGGAGATATGATTGGTCTATCTGAACGTGGAGGAGATATCAATTTTGACCAATCAATATCTGGTCTTAATGTAACAGGAAATGTAGAATTCAAAGTGAAAGGACATAATGTTAAAAATTATCATATAAAAGTAACTGTAAATTGTGAACTGAATGATACTTATATAATCTCCTGGAAAAAAACAAACTTTGAGGAAATTATAAAGGCTTATGACCAAAAATACAAAGAATTCCAAGAAGCACAAAAAGCAGCAGACGATGCCGCAAAAGCCGAAGAAGAAAAAAACAAAGATAAAGTGAGTACCTTCTACCGTGAGATGGAGAGCAATATCCTAAAACATAACTGTATTGCTTACTTGTTACAAGATTACAACGGCATTGGAAAAGCTTTGGCAACCGATGATAACCAAACCATGGAAAGCTTTAGCGTAACCATTGATGAAAATCTAGATGCTTATACAGCTTTGTCTAAATTTTTAGAACAAGCCTTTGAGTGGAATGTGATGGATTATACCTTCTATCCGTACTACTGGGCAGAAAACAAACATTGGAAAGAGATGTATCTCTCTGCGGAGCTAGACCCATTGTTTAGAAATTTCTTACAAGCAGGTATGGCGAGAGTGGTAGTAACCGTAAAACCGGGCTTTGAAGATGCCGTGAATTTCTACATGAGTACAGGTAAAATCTGGAACGGTGGCGAAGTTCCTGAAATGCGAAGCATTCACGAATTCCTATAAAAAAATAAACAAATACATGAGTAAATTGGCGACCCAATGTTCTTATCTATCGCAGATGAACTAAAACAACCAACAGGCAAACCACAAGGCAAGTATTGGATTACGACTATCCCTACTTCTCTTACCATTTTACAAGCCAAATCTGTTGGTTTAGAAGTAACCGATGCGTTACCTGTTTTCCCTGAAACAGATGTTGAAAACTGTGAGAATCCAGAGGAATTGGTGTTTGAGAGTCCTTTTAAACTTAATGACATAACAATGTTAGCAAGTGATAAGGAAAGTAGTACCATATCATAATTTTCTATTATACATTTTTAGAAACAGCGGTGGTTTTCACCGCCGCTGTTTATTTTTTTAATCTTTAAAATTTAATATTATGAGTTTAATAAAACCTTTGGGCATACAGAAAATAAAACGACTAAAATTAGGAGATGCTTTTAATTTTAATGGAAACAATGATAAAAACACTGAATTATTTGAAGTAAAGAGTATAAAGCTTTTAACTCCTTTAGACGAAGGATCTGCAAACGATGGAAAAGAAATAAACAAGCAATTAGGAATGGTTTATGGAAATAACTATTCTTTTCAAGTTACAGAATATATGGGTAAAAAGCCTCATGATTTGAGCAAAATAAAATGGGAAATGATCTATCACGATTTAGATGATAATGAATGGAAAGAATTACCAATATCAAATAATGGAGACTTATGCACAATTAATATGTCCAATGTTGACACTTGCGGAAGATTTGTCTATATTCGTGCATATATAAATGATAAGAAAAATGATGCGGTTCTTAAAATTTGGAAACATAATAGATTTCGATGGTTTGATTCAAAAAAATTACATTCTGAAATAGAAGAAAGGAAACGAAATTCTTGGAAAATAGATCAAAATGATACTAATACTTGCGGACCAAGTTCGATTATGTATGTTTTTGCAAAAAACTTCAAGAATGAATATGAAAAATTTATTTCAGATTTGCATAGAAAGGGAGTTTCGCAGTATAATAGTTATAATATTAATGTTAATGACAATAATAATTTAAAAAAAATTGCAGAAACAAATCCTAATAAAATGGGAAATTTTCCAAAAAATATGGCTTATGCTGATTGGATTCCAAATATATGTATAACCGCAAAAGAGAATAAAATATTTGATTTTGAAGGTAATACAAAAGAAGATTATCAAGGTATAACATTACCATCAAGAATGGTTAAACTTTCTAAAGAATTTCTTGGTTTTAATGAGGTTATAGACAATACTAATTTATTTTTCAACAAAACAGGTTGGGCTTGGGGAGCAACAATGCAAGATGTTGCAGAATTAATTAAAGCAAGACAAGATGGATATCAGGTATTCTTATTTATTGGAGTAAATATGCTTTATAACAAAATAACCAATCCTGCATTTGCTTTGCCAGAACATTGGGTAGTGTTAGAAACAATAAAATATGATGATTCAGGAGATATAGAACTGACAGTTTATACATGGGGAAAAGAACCTACCACAAAATATAAATTAACTTTTGACGTTTTTAGAACGAATTATTATGGTAATATTAAAATAAAATGAAAAAAATAATTTTTGGTATATTAAGTCTTTTAATATCTATTCTTTTAGGAATTATAGCATATAATTTTTTAATTTATTTATATCCTCCTATTACAGAAGATGGTCATAAATATATGCCTACCCAAAATCTTTTTATATCTTTTTTAATTTCATTAGTTTTATTTCCAATAATATATTTTTTTATTTCAAAATTTAATAAAAGAAATATGTGATTTACTTATGTTTTATAAAATTAATTAACCGCAACTTTTGTTGCGGTTTTTTATTTCCAAAACATTGGTTTTGAAAACGTCGTAAACTTCTACATGAGTACTGGTAAAATCTGGAACGGTGGCGAAGTTCCTGAAATGCGAAGCATTCACGAATTCCTATAAAAAAATAAACAAATACATGAGTAAATTGGCGACCCAATGCTCTTATCTAT
>JAGOJI010000151.1 GCA_017995195.1 Cloacibacterium sp. | reverse complement strand
AAGGCTGGACTGGAGCCTCGGATTCAAAACTACGCAAATAGCTCACAACCAGTTCGATAGACAAAAATACAAATCTTACAGGAAAAACGCTGCATGATGTCGAGGGAATGTGAATAACTTTTTGGAAAGGGAAAAAGCAGGGAAAAAAGCCATGCATATTCCAAAACAATATTGTAATTTTAAATAATGAAAAACAAACCAAAATATTAACCAAAAATGGTCATTTCAGGATAAGACAGTAGCCATAAAATTAAGTCAACAGTAAGAATTTGACACAAATAATGAATCCACTAATAGAAGAATTTAAAAGATTTGGAACCATCTCCCTTGAAGCCGAATTGGATTTTCATAAAAGAATAGTTCGACAAGAACGAAGAAAAGGAAGTTTTTATATTCAAGAGGGACAAACCTCTTCAGGACTTTTCATTATTGAAAAAGGCTTAGTTCGTATGTTTTATCGAAAAGGAAACAAAGAGATTAACTCGCTTTTTGCGTTAGAAAATGAAGTAATGACTTCTTCAAGAACCTTCTTTTTTGAACTTCCCGCCAAGGAAAACATACAGTTTTTGGAAGACAGCATTATTTATTCTATTTCAAGAAATGATTTGTACGAATTGTGTCATCTTTATCCCGAAATCAACACCATAGAACGATTGGCTACCGAAGCTTATTCACTTGCTTTGGAAGACCGAATTTTTTCCTTACAAACCCTTTCAGCTGCTGAACGCTATGATGAACTTCTTCGAGATAATCCCCAAATATTACAACGAGTATCGTTGGGACACATTGCCTCGTATTTGGGCGTAACTCTAGAAACAATCAGCCGTATCCGAAAAAAATAAAATCGTCATTTTACTATTCTCTAATAGGCTTCTTTTTTGACAAACATCAAAATATGGCCTTCTTTTTCATTGTAGTTTTGCCCAAAATAAAACGAAAATGGAAATTACATTAGAAATTTTACAAACGGAAGATAAAGAGCAGTTTATCAAAAATAATCAAATTGCTTTTCAGAAAGCTTTTACGGAAGAATTTGGCGAATCAGACGATTTGGTTTTACCGGAAAAAGATATTGAAAAATCACTTGACAATGATAATTCGGTAGCTTATCGCATTCTAAATAATGGTGTTTGGGTAGGTGGTATTATTCTTTCTATTAATAAAATGACACATCACAACTCGTTAGATTTGTTTTTTGTAAATCCTGATACTCATAGCAAAGGTATCGGTACCAGTGTTTGGACGATGGTGGAAAAAATGTATCCCGAAACCAAAGTTTGGGAAACACATACACCTCATTTTGAAAAACGTAACATTCATTTTTATGTAAACAAATGCGGTTTTAAGATTGTAGAATTTTTCAACCCACATCACCAAGATCCCAATATGCCGAATACAGATGCTGATGGATTAGATTATTCCTTCCGATTTGAAAAAGTGATGTTTAAGAATTAAGATTAGCTCCACAATGACAAAAGATAATCAACAAATCGTACCACTCAACGAACGAATTCACATTTTGGATATCCTGCGTGGATTTGCCGTTTTCGGAATTTTAGCAGTGAATATTATGGCATTTTCATTGCCCAATCACGATTTTTCACAAATGGTTAAAAGCTCAGAACCTATAAAATGGTATGATCAGTTGGCTTTATGGTTTAATGAATACTTCACTGAAGGCAAGTTTTATATCATCTTCTCTTTCCTATTTGGTTTAGGGTTTTCGGTACAGTTGGCAAGAGCTGAAACCAAAGGAAGTAATATTATGTCCTTCTATCCCCGAAGATTGTTGATACTTTTAGGCATCGGTATTTTGCATTCTTTTTTTTGGTGGGGAGATGTGTTGCGTATTTATGCCTTGTTGGGTTTCGTTTTGCTGGCTTTTCGGAAATTATCAAATCAATGGTTGTTTGCTTTGTCAGTTTTGTGTTTAGTTTTTTCGGCTATAGTAGCAAGCTTTCCCGATTTTTTTGGCGATGGAGCAAGCTCTCCCTCAGATGATATTCTCAAAAGTATTTTGTTTGGATTAACACATATGGGGCCTTTGGTAATGGCAATGTTTTTCTTGGGAAGAATTGCGGGGCAACTCAAAATTTTTGAAAAATTGCCTCAATACAAAAGTCTTTTTCCAAAAATCATCATCTTTGGCGTAATTGTTTCGGTAGGATTAAGACTGATTGCTTTTTTGTTTGCCACCGAACAAAGCGGAATGGAAACACTAATCAAGGGATTAAGTGATATGGCTTTGTCGGCGGTGTATGTGAGTGCTTTGTCTTTGCTTTCTTTGCGTAACAATATTGTAAAACAACTAAAATCAATGGCTGATGTTGGGCGTATGGCATTGACCAATTATATCATGCAAACGATTATGTGCGTAAGTTTTTTTCGCATTTTTAATTTGGAGGGCAAAGTACATTCGGCTTGGTTGCTACTGATGACTGTGGTGATTTACGGATTTCAACTTTTGTATAGTGGTTGGTGGCTTGCCCGTTTCAAATACGGACCTATGGAATGGCTTTGGAGATCACTCACTTACGGAAAAAAACAGTCTTTTCGTTTGAAATAAGGAGGATTGTTCTCATTTTTACACATTAAATCTACCTTGTTTTCAGATTACTTTTTATTTTCTTGGCCAAGTAATTATTAAGACAAATTTGATTTCCACGAAATGGAATCCGACCATAAAACATCTTAGAACTAATGAAAAAAAAACCACCAATTTGCAAATGTTTATGTTGGATAACCAAATGAAAATATAAAGTAAACATAGTACTTCTGATAACATGAGTTTATCTCATTGATTTTCATGCTTTTATTTGTTACAATGATTGCTTCGCAATTTGCAACATGCAGAATCGTCGTATGCAATAAAAAAGCAACTTGACGAACAAAGCAGTAACTAAGACATGATAAAACACTGAGTTGCTCCCCGGAAAAGCTTTCAGAAAAACACCTGAAAAAAAATCTGCTTTCATATTTTTTGTAAGAGGCTGTTTAAATTTTATTAAATAACCTGAATTCGGGATAAGGAAATTTATAAATAATTGAAAAATAAATGCTTTACTTTTTAATCGCAAAGCCAAACAAAGTAATCAATCATTTTCAGCTTTTTTTAAGATAGACCAAGCCACTTCGTTTATTGAAGTAATGCAAAAATTTGTATTACTTCAATAAACGAAGTGGCTTGGTCTATCTTAAATATTTGAAAATCAATTAAAT
>JAGOJI010000069.1 GCA_017995195.1 Cloacibacterium sp. | reverse complement strand
GCCTTTAGTGTTCTAAAATATGGATTAAATTGTTTAAATAATATTCTTTTAAATCCTTTTAACAAAATGAATATCAATGCTCTACAAATTTTGTCATGTACTTAGAAAAAAACAATAAATATTTACATATGAAAAAAATCATTTTAAGTGCAGCAGTTTTGGCATTTTCGATGACTTTCGCTCAGAAAAAAGAAGTCAAAAATGCCTTTAGTGCCATAGAATCGAATGATATTGCAAAAGCAAACGACGAATTAACAAAAGCAGAGGCTTTATTGGGAGGAAAACTATACCTTTTGGAGCCGGAACAACAAGAACAATACTATTATGCTAAAGGAATGGCTTTAATAAAAGGAGGGAAAACTTCTGAAGGAGCAGATTATTTAGCTAAAATAGGCGATTTGGGAAAACAACAGATTTTTACCGGTAGAAATGCGGACAAACAAAGAGTTTATTTTGTAGGGAAAGCAGAGGCCGATAAAAACGGAGCAGGTTTAGATTTAAAACCTACCACTTATGCTCCTACTACAGCAGCTCTTGTAGGACCTGCCATTAATCCTATTTTGCAAAAAGCCAACGAAGAAGCCATGAATGCCTATAATGCTAAAAATTATTCGGTAAGTGGTGAGAAATTCTTGTTGGTTTACAACTTGTTGAAAGCAGCAGGGAACGACGATAAGACTTTTAAATATTACTCGGCAATTAGCTATGCTTTAGGGCAAAAAAATCCAGAGGCTATAAAAGTTTTTTCTGAACTTATTGATGAAGGATATACCGGTGTAAAAACGGAATATAAAGCCAAAAACAAAAAATCAGGGGCTGTAGAAAGTTTTGATAAAAATACTTTTACAGTAATAAAAGCATCTCCCGAGTATACCGATTTCAAAGAAGAAACCACTAAAAGTATTGAACATGAGTTATACGAAACCAATGCTGCATTGCTTTTAGACACCGAAAAATACGACGAGGCTTTAGTCGTAATTGAAAAAGGGCTTAAGAAATTTCCTAATAACAACCGTCTTTCTGAGTTACAAGGTACCGCGTATTTCAAATCCGGAAAAACAGATCAGTTTATTGAAACACTAAAAGCTCAGGTAGCTAAAAACCCTAATGATAAAGTGGGTTGGTACAATTTAGGTGTTTTGGCAAGTAAAGACCCATCTAAATTAACCGATGCAGAAAACTATTTCAAAAAAGCTCTGGAGGTAGACCCTAACTATATTCCTGCTTTGCAAGCTATGTTCTACAACGTATACATGGGCGACGACAAAAAAGTTATTGATGAAGCTGAGGCTGCCAGAAAAGCAAAGAAAATGGATGTTTTCGATAAAATTTTGGCAGATAGACGAGCAAGATTTGCAAAAGGATTGCCTTATCTTGAAAAATGGTATTCTTTGGATTCCAAAAATTTAGAGTTGGTTTCTTTGTTGAAAGGCGTTTATCAAACAACGCGTAATGAAGCTAAAGCAGCCGAGTTTAAAGCTATTGAAGCCTCTTTGAAAGGAGGAAAATAAAAAGAGAAACTCTCAACTATAACAAGAATCGGGGCGTAAGTCCCGATTTTTTATTTTTTCTCCACCAAAAGTCTGTCGCATACCATTTTACTCAAAATTTCAGTTTTTCCGTTAAACTCTACTGTCATAGAGGCGTCAAACTTCTCAATGTTGGTAATTTTGATTTCGGTATTTAGGTTGAGCTGTCTATGATTCAAATAGGTCAGAAAATCATCAGTTGAGTTGGTTACAGAGGTTAAGGTAACCTTTTTTCCTACTTTACATTCGCTTAGCTTCATCAGATTTTGGTGGATAATGTTGCCTTCTTTATCGGGAATAGGTTCTCCGTGAGGATCTATTTTGGGGTAATTCAGCAATTCATCCATTTTATCAAAAAATAAATCGGAATGAATATGCTCCAGCTGCTCTGCAATTTCATGAACAGTTTCCCAACCAAAGCCCATTTTTTTTACCAAAAACATTTCGGTAAGGCGGTGTTTTCTTACGACCAAAGCTGCTTCTTTATTACCTAATTCGGTAATTTTAATAGGTTTATAACTTTCATATACAACCCAGTTTTTCTCTGCGAATTTCTTCATCATGCTATTTACGCTGGGCATTTTTATATCCATCAACTTACTTAGTTCGTTAATTGTAACGGTGTTTTTATGGCTGGTTAAATGAAATATAGCCTTCAAATAATTTTCTTCGGTCAAAGAGTTTCTAATCATAGAAAAGTTAGATTGTTTTCAATACAAATCTAACAATTATTATTGGTTTATCAGGTTCATATACTCCATAAAAGAGCCAAAAAAAGCGACTTAAAATGTTTATTAAGTCGCTTTTATTATTTGTTTATTGAAAAACTCAATAATTTATTTTGATTTTTCGGGAGTTGCAATCGGTGTCGCTGCAGGAGTTTGAGCTTTGGTATTTGTAGCTTCTGCTTTTGCAGGAGCTTTCATAGGAGTTGTAGATATTGTAGAGGGTTTTGCGGTAAGCACAACACTCAAAAAGATGAGAGCGATAATAATTCCTCCTAAAGTCCAAGTTGCTTTTTCCATAAAATCGTTGGTTCTCTGAACGCCGAAAGAAGCAGAAGATGTTCCTCCGAAAGTTCCTGAAAGACCTCCGCCTTTAGGGTTTTGTGCCATAATGATAATAATCAATAATACACATGCTATAATAATTGCAACCATGAATAACGTAAAAATAGTGCTCATCTTTAGAATAAATTTGGACTGCAAATATAGTGAAATTTTGTTAAAGTACAGATAATTTTATCTTTAACAAAATTCTTTTCAAGGTTACTAAAAATCATCAACTTAAAAAAAACTATCTTTGTTGGCTCTTGAAACTTTTTAAGAAATCATTTATAACTTATATTTTTAATGACATTTAACGACTTAAATCTGCATGCAGATATTCAAAAAGCAGTTGCAGAAGAAGGCTACACTCATCCTACACCTATTCAGCAACAAGCTATAACACCTGCTATCGAAGGTTTTGATTTGGTAGCGTGTGCTCAAACAGGGACAGGGAAAACAGCCGCTTTTTCCATTCCTATCTTAGATACTTTACACAGAAATTCGCAATACGAGAATAGCAAGCTCAAGCATATTACCGCACTTATTGTTACTCCTACCAGAGAGTTGGCAATACAGATCGATGAAAGTATAAAAACTTACGGAAAATATACCCAAATAAAATCTTTAGTCATTTTTGGAGGCGTTACACAAACAGCTCAGGTAAATGCTTTGAAAAAAGGAATCGATATTTTGGTAGCAACTCCCGGAAGATTACTCGATTTGCACAATCAAGGTTTGGTCAATATCAGACAAATAAAACAATTGGTTTTAGACGAGGCAGATCAAATGCTGGATATGGGATTTATACACGATGTAAAAAAAATCATTAAAATAATTCCACAGAAAAGACAAACCTTACTATTTTCCGCCACTATGCCTGTTGCTATCCAAGAGCTGGCAATGAGTATTCTTACCAAGCCCAAGTATATCTCGGTAACTCCTGTGTCCAGCACTGCGGAAAAGGTGGAGCAAAAGGTTTATTTCGTAAACAAACAAAACAAAAGACCTTTGCTGACTCATTTGATAAAAGAAGAAAACCTTAAAAACGTTTTGGTCTTTACCAGAACAAAACACGGAGCAGATAATGTGGTAAGATACCTTACAAAGAATAATATTTCGTCTGCTGCCATTCATGGCGACAAGTCTCAAAACAACAGACAGAGAGTTTTGGAAGGTTTTAAAAATAAAGAAATTAATATTCTGGTTGCTACCGATATTGCCGCTCGAGGTATCGATATTGAACAACTTCCTTATGTAATTAATTACGATATTCCTAATATTTCCGAAACCTATGTGCACCGTATCGGTAGAACAGGAAGGGCGGGAAATAGTGGTTTGGCGGTCTCTTTTTGTGATACCGAGGAAATTCCTTATTTAAAGGATATTGAAAAACTCATTAAAATGAGCATTACCCGAGTGAAAGAACACCCTTATCCCTTACAAGAACAAGAAGCTGATACACCCCAGAAACCTGATTTTAGGCACAAAAAGAAGCCTTCAGGAAGTACACACACCGCAAGACCAGCATCGGGAACTGCCAAGAAGCCGGTAAACCATTGGAGAAAACCAAAGCCTAAGAAATAATATGGACAATATATTTTAGGGCTAAATTAAACTGAAGTTTTACTAAAATTACAGCTTTTTTGCTCGCCATCAACTGCCAAAAAATTCGTATTTTTGCTCTTATGAATTTCATTAGAAACAATTTAGCCAATGCTTTTACCTTAGGAAATTTACTTTCGGGGAGTATAGGCTCTATTCATTTGCTGTTGGGTAACTACCAGGTTACAGCTCTTTGTATTATTATTTCGTTGGTTTTAGATTTTTTCGACGGATTTATCGCCAGAGCTCTACAATCAAATAGTGAACTGGGAGTACAGCTCGATTCGTTGGCAGATATGGTAAGTTTTGGTTTTCTTCCGGGCTTGGTAATGTACAAAGCATTAGAACCTTTTGGTACACAGTTTTTGGGAATCACGCTCCCTTTCGAGCTCAAGTACACCGGTTTGTTGGTTACACTTTTTTCATGTTTAAGACTGGCAATTTTTAATATCGATACCGAGCAGACTTATTCCTTCAAAGGTCTGAATACTCCCAGCAATACCATTCTGCTTTTTGGTTTATACTATGCTTTTATGGAGCATACTTCCTATGCCCTTATTTTTGGAAACGAAGTTTTTCTGGTTCTCGTTACACTTATCTGTTCTTGGCTTTTGGTAAGTCCGGTAAAGATGATTGCTATGAAATTCAAGTCCAAAAAATGGCAAGATAATTACCCCAAAATAGCTTTGTTATTGGGAGCTGTTTTTATTTTAATCTTTTTTAAAACAGAAGGGATTTCTTTGGTCATTTTGTATTATATGCTCATTTCTTTGGTATTCCAAAAGCAATTATAATTTATTTTAATAAAAAAGTAACAACGATCGAACGTTGAACTAAAAATAATGAACTTAAAACTCCACAAACCCTTGTGTGTATTCGATTTAGAAACTACAGGGATTAATATTTCGAAAGACAAAATAGTTGAAATCTGTATTTTAAAAGTAAATCCAGATGCCAGCAGAGAAAGCAAAACATGGCTTGTGAATCCGGAAATGCCTATCCCTAAAGAAGCGAGCTTGGTTCATGGGATTTGGGACGAAGACGTAAAAAATGCTCCTACCTTCAGGGAAATTGCTCCCAAAGTAATGGAAATGATTAAAGATTCGGATTTGGGAGGATTCAATTCCAATCGGTTTGATATACCTCTTTTAGCAGAAGAATTATTGCGTTCCGGTTTCGATTTCGATTTGTCTAAACACCGTCCGGTAGACGCTCTAACTATTTTTCATAAAAAAGAACCCCGAAATCTTACTGCAGCATACCAATTTTATTGTGGTAAAAGTTTAGATGGAGCACACTCTGCCGAAGCCGATACTTTGGCAACTTTTGAAGTTTTAGATGCTCAGGTTGCTCATTACGAAGATGTGCCTAATGAAATCTCGGAACTCAGCGAATTTAGTTATCAAAATAAATTTGCGGATTTGGCAGGGTTCATTGCTTTTGATGATGAAAACCGTGAGATTTTTACTTTTGGAAAATACAAAGGTCAAGTTGTGAAAGAGGTGTTTCAAAAAGACATTGGGTATTTTGGTTGGATTCAGAACGCCGATTTTCCGCTTTATACCAAGAAAATATTAACCGGAATACAGCTTAAAAGCAAATTCTAACTACAAAAATTATCTATTGATTCATGAAACTTATTTGTATTGGTAGAAATTACTCTGAACACGCCAAAGAACTGGGTAACGAGGTACCCGAAAGTCCCGTGATTTTCATAAAACCGGATACCTCGGTGCTTAAAAAAGGAACCGATTTTTACCTTCCCGAATTTTCTAAGGAAATTCATTATGAGTTAGAAGTCGTCCTTAAAATTTCCAAAGGCGGGAAATATATTCAGGAACAAAATGCACATAAACATTTCAGCGAAATAGGCTTGGGTATAGATTTTACTGCAAGAGATTTACAAAACCAACTCAAAGAAAAAGGGCTACCTTGGGAATTGGCAAAAGGTTTTGATGGTTCGGCTGTTGTGAGCGATTTTTACCCAAAATCTGAATTTGATTTAAAGAACCTCCGTTTTACCCTTCACAAAAATGGAAAAATGGTACAAAATGGAAATACTCAAGATATGATTTTTAGTCCCGAAAAAATCATCTCCTTTGTTTCGGAATATTTTACGCTTAGAGTAGGCGATCTTATCTTTACGGGAACTCCAAAAGGCGTAGGAAAAGTAGATGAAAACGATGTGTTGGAGGCTTTTTTAGAAGAAAATAAGTTATTCTCACTCAGAATTATGTAACTAAGGAATTTTTTCAGTCTTCTATCTTGCCTGTACTCTTCTTTTTTTAACAAACTTTAACCAAAAATTGGCATTAAATATGTTGATAATTGTAGGAATTTATAGAAATTTACGTTTTAATTAGGATAAATTATGTCAGAACTCAATCAAGCAGAAGATATTAAGCAACTTACCGAAAAAGTAAGAGAACAGAATCTCTTTTTTTCGCTCCTGAAACAGGAAATCAATAAAGCAATTATTGGGCAAGAATATATGGTAGACCGTTTGCTTATCGGGCTTTTGGGCAATGGGCATGTCCTTTTGGAAGGTGTTCCGGGACTTGCAAAAACTTTAGCCATAAAAACCCTTGCCGATGCCGTAAGTGGCAAGTTTTCCCGAATACAGTTTACACCCGATTTGCTCCCGGCAGACGTAGTGGGAACCATGATTTATAATATAAAAGAAAACGATTTCTCCATCAAAAAAGGACCTGTTTTTGCAAATTTTGTTTTGGCAGACGAAATCAACCGTGCTCCTGCAAAAGTGCAGTCTGCATTGTTGGAAGTAATGCAGGAAAAACAAGTAACCATAGGCGATGAGACTATGCCACTTCCGAAACCTTTTTTGGTTTTGGCAACACAAAACCCAATAGACCAAGAAGGAACCTACTTGCTTCCCGAAGCACAAACCGATCGGTTTATGTTGAAATGCAAAATAGACTATCCCGAATTTGATGATGAAAGAAAGGTAATGCGTATGGTTTCTACAGGAGAAATACCCGAGATAAAACCGGTAATTTCTTTAGAACATATTTTGGAAGCCAAGCAGACCACCAATAAAATTTATCTCGACGAGAAAATAGAGAAATATATTTTGGATATGGTTTTTGCTACCCGATATCCTGAAAAATATGGACTTTCTGAAATCAAAAACTACATCAGTTTTGGTGCCTCGCCACGTGCGAGTATCAATTTGGCTATTGCTTCCAGAGCGTTTGCCTTTATAAAAGGAAGAGCGTTTGTAATTCCGGAAGATGTAAAAGCTATTGCAAAAGATGTTCTTAGGCACAGAATTGGGCTTAGTTTCGAGGCAGAAGCAGAAGAAATTACAACAGAAACTATTGTGGATAGAATTCTTTCTAAAATTCAAGCACCATAATTGGAGTGGGAAGTTCCCCAGAACCTGTTCATAATATTAAAAAACTTTTAGGTTCGGCAAAGCCAAATTAAGACTATTTTTCTTAAACTTTCTTCATTTAAAATCATCAATTTATTTACATTTAATTAAACTTATTCATGTTATTAATAAGAAAAAAACAAAGTTTATTAAATGTAGGAAAGTTAAGAATAATACTATAAAAAGATTTATTTAAAAAATTTAAACAGACCCTATAAAATCATTTCTCACATCGTTTATATAAAAGATGCAAATAAAAGACATCGTAAAAAAAGTAAAACAAATCGAAATCCGAACACGAAAGCGAACGGAAGCTACTTTGATGGGACAATACCATAGTGCTTTCAAAGGACAAGGAATGACCTTCTCGGAGGTTCGGCAATACCAATTTGGCGATGATATCCGTAGAATAGATTGGAACAAAACTGCTCGTTTTCGAGAGCCTTTCGTAAAGGTAATGGAGGAGGAACGAGAGCTTACTATGATGCTTTTGGTAGATATTTCGGCATCTATGAATTATGGGACCCAAACCCAACTGAAACGGGAGTTGGTAGCAGAAATTTGTGCCAGTTTGGGTTTTTCGGCAGTAGGAAATAATGATAAAGTAGGGCTTATTTTGTTTGCTGACCAAGTGTACAAGGTAATTCCTCCTCAGAAAGGGAGAAAGCATATTTTAGCAATTATCAGCCATATTTTAACCGCAGATTATATTCCCGCAGAAGCCAACATCACGGTAGCTTTGGAGTATATGATGAATATTTTTAAGAAAAAATCCTTAACTTTTCTTTTCTCCGATTTTGCCGATGATTTAGATGAGAAAATGCTAAAAATTGCTTCTAAAAAACATCAATTGTTGGGTTTACGAATTTATGATGAAAAGGATAATGAAATTCCTGATGTTGGCTACACTTATTTCAGAGATGCAGAAACCGAAAAGCAGATTTGGGTAAATACAGCTTCGGCAAGATGGCGGTACACGTTTGCAGAAGCCCAAAAGCAGAAGCTAAAAAACATAAAAGAAACTTTTGAAAACAGTTCGGCGAGTTTTGTAGAAGTAAAAGCAGATGAAGATTACACCAAAGTTTTGTATCACTATTTTCAGAAAAAATAATTAAAATTGAAAAAAGCAACTTATCTATTTTTTATTTTTTTTAGTATTTGTGTATGTTCACAGACGCTTTCTTCTACTTTGTCCAAAAGTAAAATACAATTGGGAGAAAAAGCTATTTTTGAAATTAAAATCAACCATCTTCAAGGCAAAGATGTGGTAGCTTCGCCCAGAAACGAGCTATTACCTTTTCATTTCGAAGAAAGTAAAGACGAAATAAAGAAAACCTTCGATACATACAGCAGAGTAATAGAATTTTCGATTTACGAAGAAGGAAAATTTACGATTCCCGCACTGGAAATAAGTATTGGAGGCGAAATTAAACAAACAATTCCTTACGAAATAGAGGTATATAATCCTGCCAATTCAACCGACCAAATCAACGATATTATGAACAATAAACAGGTAGATTTGGGTTGGAAAGATTACTGGGAACTCTACCAACTGTATATATTGGGTGTTTTAGCACTTTTAGTATCTGTTTTTTTGGTATATTTATTTTCCAAAAAAGGATTTTTCAAAAAAATGAAAAAAGCCAAAACACCTACCCATCAAACTTTGATTGATTTAGAAAATCTAAAAAAGAAAAAATACATAGAATCGGGAAATTATAGAATGTTTTATGTAGAACTTATCGACATTGCTCGAGGCTTCCTTACCCGACAATATCAGATTCCTGCAGATGTTCTTCTTACCGATGATTTGGTTGATTTAATGAAAAAAAGAAATTCCATTTCAAGAGAAAACGAAGAAATTATAGAAGAAGTTTTCTTACGTGGAGATTTGGTAAAATTTGCCAAAACCATTCCCACATCGGAGTTAATGGAAAAAGATTTTAGTAATATTTTTGATTTTGTAAAACGTTCGTACAAAGATATTGAAGTAGAAAAATTGAGAGAAAATGTTTGATTTCGAGTTTTATAGCCCTTATTTTTTACTGCTATTTATAGCCTTTATACCTTTAATTTTTAAAGATATTAAAGCCAAAAAAAATAGAGGAATAAAAATTCCGAGTACCAAAAATATGGCGGAAGTAGGCTATTTCCATTGGATTCAGCGATTCCTAAAAATTACCAAATACATCATTCTTTCAGCCCTCATCGTAGCTTTGGCACGTCCCAGAACATATACTGTTTCGCAACAACAAGACGAGACCAAAGGAATAGACATTTTGCTTACTACAGACATTTCGGTGAGTATGTTGGCTAGAGATTTAAACCCTGATAGATTAACCGCCCTCAAGAAAATTACCGAAAAATTCATCAAACAAAGACAAAACGATAGGTTAGGGCTTGTTGTTTTTTCGGGAGAAGGTTTTATGAAAGTTCCTCTTACCACAGATCATCAAGTAGTTATAGATGAAGTAAACGAAATGCAACCCGGCGATGTAAGCCACGGTACAGCAATAGGAGAAGGTTTGGCGGTAGCTGTAAAACACCTAAAAGAAAGTAAAGCTAAAAGTAAAATCGTTATCTTGCTTACCGATGGAGTAGACGAAAACCGAAATGCCATCACTCCGCAAACAGCCACCGAGTTAGCCAAGAATAATGGGATTAAAGTGTATACCGTGGGAATAGGAACCAATGGTTTTGCAGAGGCTCCGAGCTTCAGTTTTTTTGGCGATATCATCTTCGAGATGAAAGAAGTGATTATAGATGAAGCAGTTCTTACACAAATTGCAAGCGAAACGGGTGGTAAGTATTTTCGTGCCACCTCCAACGATAGCTTAGAAAAAATTTACGAAGAAATTAATCAGTTTGAAAAATCAGACGTTAGAACCAATAAACTATACGATTATCAAGAATATTTTAGAGTATTTTTGTTGGTGGCATTAGTTACTCTTATTGTAGATGCTCTACTCAGATGGAGACTTTTTAGAGTAATGAATTAATCTGAATAAAAAGAGTATATTATGATGAATACGAAGAAAGAACTTTGGAAAGAGTATCCCCTCAATTTCGATTTTGAAGGAATACAGCGATTAGAATTTTCTAATCTGGGGCGGGTAAAGAGTTATAACAAACTATTTCCTGATGGAAATATAATAAAAGGCTCTCTACAAGGAGGTTATCCTATTATAAGAATACGCCTTTTGCAAAGAAGAACAGAGAAGCAAGAAGAAAAACTCCAACTATTCCGAGATCAAATACAGCAATTCAACGAGGAAATAAAAGCCATAGTTTCGGCTAATACTCCCCGAGAAATTAAAGAAACAGGATTAGATTTTCAATTGCAAGAATTGCGAAAAAAAAGAGATGAACAAGTAGAGAAGCACAAACTCTGGAACCGAAAAATAAATAACAAGAGAGCTATAAACATAGCTATTTTGGTTCACAAAGCAGTAGCAGAATTGTTTTTGCCGACTCCCCAAAAAGATCAAAAGTTTATTATACACCAAGATTTTGATAAATTGAATAATACGGTTGAAAATTTAGCTTGGGTAAACCAAGAGGTACTAACACAGCGACAAAAAAAACATCCAAAAGTAGTTTTATACGAATTTAAAAAACAGTTTGAGGAAAAAAAACCGAAAACCTATTCCTCAAAATTAAAAGAAAATGATGTACTTTTCATCAAACAAAGAATAGAAAAAGGAGATACCCTCAAAAAATTAGCACAACAATTTGGAGTATCAGATATGCAGATTTATCGTATTAAAACAGGAGAAAACTGGAGCCACGTAAAATCGGTATCGGAACTAAAAGCAGAAATGCAAAAATAGAGGATTTAGTTTTTTATTTTTGAAGAAATAGAATAAAAAAATGGCAAGCGATCTACATCACACCGCTACAACCGTTTACCTTTGCTGCGTTCCCACCCTGGAGGATTCACAGGAGCTGGTTGTGTAGGAC
>JAGOJI010000013.1 GCA_017995195.1 Cloacibacterium sp. | reverse complement strand
GAATACAAAGGTCTAAAGGTGCCCGAAGTGCTTCTGAGTGGCAATTTTGCGGCTATCGAAGATTGGAAATACGAAAAAGCATTAGAAATTACTGAGCAAAAACGTCCCGATTTATTAAAAAAATGAATTAAATTTACAAACATTAAACTAAATAATGATTGAATCTTCTAATGAATTGGTCTCGTTCTACAATGTAGAAAATCTTTTTTCGCCTATGGAAAGAGCGAGAATAAACCCAAAAGATCAATTGAACAGACCTAAGAAGTGGGGAGAATGGAGGTACAAAAATAAGTTAGAAAAAATAGCTCATGTATTTCAGTTGATAGAAAAAGATCGAGGAGTTTTGCCAATGCTGATAGGTTTAGCAGAGATAAACAGCGACAAGGTATTGGAAGATCTTATACAAATGCAGCCTTTTGGTGACAGATATGGTTTTGTACACTATGATTCGTTAGATGAAAGAGGAGTAGATACAGCTCTTCTGTACGACAAAAGCAAAATAAAATTGGTAGATTCGGAAGCGATAAGTTTTGTTTTCGAAATCGGAAATAACCAAGAAAATGTAGATACTACGAGAGATGTATTGCACAGCCAAGTAGAGTATGAAGGAGAAAAAATTCATGTATTTGTACTGCACCTGCCTTCTAAAAGAGAGCAAGACATCAACCAGTCCAAAAGAGATTATATTCTTAAAAATATAAACGAAAAGATAGCCGACATTGTTCAGAGAAAAGAAGCCGTAATTGTTTGTGGAGATTTTAATGAAAATCCCACTGCAGAGAACATGAATTTTTTACTTTTTAACAACGGAATAGATAAAATTTTGGAGAATCCCTATGTGGAGTTGTACAAAAATAGAATGTTTTCTACATTTCATCATAAGCAGGGCTTGTTGTTTGATCAAATTATTCTTTCTCAGGATTTTTATACCACAAGTTCTGTCTTGGAATTCAAAGAAGCGGTTGTATTTAGCCATGAGTCTATTAAAAGTAAGGACAAAAGGTTTGCAGGAAGACCCTTTAGAACTTATGCAGGAACCAGATATTTAGGTGGCTATAGCGATCATTATCCCGTATTTGTGGAATTTAAAAAAAGAAAAACAAATTAGAACTAAAATAGGAACAAAATGAAAAGTGTAACAAGTTTAGGGTATCATCTTGATGCAACCGACAAAGAAATCATCTACATGTTAATGGACAATGCTAAAACATCATTAGCAAATATCTCCAAAAATGTAGGAATTTCTACAACAGCAGTCCATCAAAGAATTAAAAAATTGGAACAAGCGGGTGTTATAGAAAATTCTATCTCGTTTCTGAATCCTAGAAAAATTGGGTACAAAGTAGTATCCTACATAGGAGTTTACTTGGATCAACCGAGCCATTACAAAGATATTGTAAAATCATTACAAGACATCAATGAGGTAGTAGAAGCTCACTATACTACAGGGAATTATACCGTTTTTCTAAAAGTATTGTGTAAAGACAACGATCATTTGATGCAGATTTTAAATAAAATCCAAGTTCTAAAAGGTGTTACCAGAACGGAAACTTTTATCTCTTTAGAGCAAAGCATTAGCCGACAGCTAAGAGTATAATTTTTTTAATGTAATCCCAAGACTCAATTATATTTCCATAATTTTATGGGAGTAGTAAATTTTACCCTATATTGTAAATATGAATATCAGAAATTTTTTAGATTCCACCTACCTTAAAACTCCTTTACAATCGGGCTTATCAGAAGAAGAAAACCTATCTAAGGTTTTCGGCTTGGTTCAAGAAGCAGTTGATGAGCAATTTTTTGCCGTTATGATTCGCCCGGATTATATAAAACAAGTAAAAGATTACCTAAAAGAAAAGAAAAACGCTGTAGTAGTAGGTACTGTAATAGGTTTTCACGAAGGAACGACAAGTACCGAAAAAAAATTGGCAGAAGCTGCTTTGGCTATACAAAATGGTGCTGATGAGTTGGATTTTGTCATCAATTATGAGGCATATAAAAAAGGAGAGAAAGAACTCGTTAAAAACGAGTTTTTACAATGTACAGCATTATGCCTCAAACACAGAAAAATTGCCAAATGGATTATTGAAATTGCAGCATTATCCGATGAGCAAATAGCCAATATAACCTCCGATATTTGGCAATGGGCAAAGCAAAACTTTGATGTTTCAGACTTCAAAAATATTTTTGTGAAATCATCTACAGGTTTTTATGCTACAGAAGGTGGAAAACCCAACGGAGCTACCGTATCCGGAATTAATATAATGCTTCAGAATGCGGGCGAACTTCCTGTAAAAGCTGCGGGTGGAGTGAGAACACCTCAAGAAGCTATAGATATGATTAGTAGAGGTGTTAAGAGAATAGGAACCTCTTCGGCCAAAGCCTTGATAGGCGACAAAGAAATCTCGGATTCTGGATATTGATGTCATCTAAATCACTAAAACATAACAAAGCCATCTGCAGAGCAGATGGCTTTTATAATGATTTTTTTAATCCATTTTGCTTTTTTAAGTTCAACCAAATTGGTTTAAGATTAGAGGCAACTCAATACAAAACTTAGTAGCTCTATAACCCCTTAACTTTATAACCTATTCTGAACAGAGTTGATTTTAACCGTCAACTGCCATAACCAAAATGCTTATTCGGTTGTTGCCCGATTTTAGGATTTCCCATGCCATTGTGCTTAAAGTATTTCCTGTGGTCAACACATCGTCTATAAGCAATAGGTGTTGATTTTCAATAGTTTTGGTTACGCCAAAATCGTATTGGGTCTCCAGTCTTTGGTGTTTGTTTTGTTTTGCCTGAGCCTTGTTGTAAGAGTTTCTTTTGAGCAAATCGTGATTAAAAGGGATTTCATACAACTGAGATAAAGTTTCTGTAAAAAGATGTAACTGATTATAGCCTCTTTCCTTTAGTTTTTTGTGGTGTAGGGGAACGGGTACCAATACGTCAGGTTTATCTTCATTAAAATGAAGTCTTTCTGCAACCCAATTAGCTAATATGATTCCTATTTTTTCTTGTTTTCGGTATTTAAGCTGATGAATAATTTTTCTCGACAAACCTTCTCTTTCAAAATGAAACAAAGCAAAAGCCTTTTCTACGGGCATAAGAAGTTGCATTTTTGTTTTTAGAGGATTTTCTTCGTTCCATTGCCAATGCGTAAAGTTGATTTTGTTCAAACAAAAATCGCATATCAGTTTTTCGTTTTCAATAATCAAACTGCACTCTAAACAACGATTAGGAAAAAATAAATCCAGGAACATACATCTCAAAAGAAAATTTTTAGAATCAGTTTTTGTTGCTCAACTCGGCAATTTCCTTCTCTGTAAGTCTGAAAACAGTCCATTCGTCCATTGGTTTAGCACTTAGAGATTTGTAAAAATCTATAGCTGGGGTGTTCCAATCCAATACCGACCACTCCAGTCTTCCACAGTTTCGGTTTTTAGCAATTTTGGCTAATTCTATCAATAATTTTTTGCCGTATCCTTTTCCTCTGCATTCCGGAATTACAAAAAGGTCTTCGAGATAAATTCCGGGTTTTCCTACAAAAGTTGAAAAATTATGAAAAAACAAAGCGAATCCTATTGGTTTGTTGTTTTCTTCAGCAATAATGACTTCGGCGTATTTTTTTATAAAAACATGATTGATGATCTGCTCTTCTGTAGCCACTACTTCGTGCAACATTTTTTCGTATTCGGCAAGTTGTTTTATAAGGTTTAAAATAGTAGTGGCATCGCTTTCTTGGGCTGGTCTTATGCGGAATTGAGTCATAACGATAAAGCTTTATACAAATTTAGAAAAGTTTGAGATATTTAAAGGACTTATTTCAGGTGAAATGTTTAATTTAAATTCAAGGGCGATTCAAACATTTGAATCGCCCTTGGTTGAAGATTTTGTATTATTTCCTATTGAATCATCATAAAAAATCAATCGATATTTCTTTCTTCTTTTGTAGCGTTTATCTTCTTTAGCTCTTGTTTTTTTCGAAGTCTGATGTTGAGAAGTTCTACAGTTAAACTAAATGCTAAGCAAGAATAAATAATATTTTTACTGATGTGCTGATGAACGCCTTCCGCTACCAACAAAACCCCGATAACTACCAAGAAAGATAATGCCAGCATCTGTAAACTCGGGTGGGTATTGATGATTCTGGCAACTGTTCCGGAAAATGCCATCATAATTCCCATGGAGATAACTACTGCGATAATCATAATAGCCACGTTGTCTACCAATCCTACAGCGGTAAGGATAGAGTCAAGAGAAAAAATCATATCCACCAAAATAATCTGAATAATTACCGAAGTAATAGCTCCTTTTACATTATTTTTTGGTTTTTCTTCGGTTTCGTCTGTCTGCATTTTGTGGTTAATCTCCATTGTACTTTTCACAATAAGGAAAAGCCCTCCGCAGAGTAAAATAATGTCTTTCCAGCTTAGTGCTAATTCTCCTCCTGTTTTAGGATCTTCGAACCAACCTAAATTCAATACAGGCTCACTCAAACCAATTAACCAACTGATAGCCAATAGCAAACAGATTCTAAAAATCATAGCGAACAATAAGCCTATATTTCGGGCTTTTCTCTGTTGCTCTACAGGAAGTTTGTCGGACAAGATGGAGATGAAAATAATATTGTCTACACCCAGAACGACTTCTAAGAAGGCTAATGTTAAAAGACTGATCCAAATTTGTGGGTCAGCAAAATTAGGCATTGAAAGTGCTAATAAATCCATTGTTATTTTTAAATTAATTGGTGCAAAAATAAATATTGAATTCTAAAAACAATCATTTTTATACAAATTTTTATTTTGTTTTTTGTTATTTTTTAAACTTTATTCGGGATAAGAGGGTTATAAAGTTAAATTTAGATTAATTATCAAAAAAAACCTCGTCCAAAAACGAGGTTTTTTACATTATTTAATTTACCATATTTTGATTCTATCGGCCGGTTTTTTGTAGTGCTGATCTCCTTCTTTTACATCAAAGGCTTTGTAGAAAGCATCTACGTTTACCAGTGGTCCGAAAGCTCTATAGAAGCCCGGCGAGTGAGGATCGGTTTTTACTTGGTTGATGAGGTATTTCTCGGTAGATTTTGTTCTCCAAACAGTAGCCCAACTCATGAAAAATCTTTGGCTCTGGTTGTATCCACTTATTTTTCCGGGATTTCCCTTATCTTTAAGGTACATTTGCAGGGCATCGTAAGCAATAGCAACACCTCCCAAGTCGGCAATATTCTCACCCATGGTAAAGGTTCCGTTTACGAAAGACCCCTTTACAGGTTCGTATTTACTGTATTGTTCTCCCAGTTTTTTGGTATGTTCTTCAAATTTTTTGCGATCTTCGGCAGTCCACCAATTGTTAAGATTTCCATCTCCATCGAAGCGAGAGCCTCCATCATCGAATCCATGAGAAATTTCGTGTCCTATTACAGCACCAATTCCTCCAAAATTCACCGCAGGATCTGCTTTAAAATTGAAGAAAGGTGGTTGCAAAATTCCCGCAGGGAATACAATCTCATTATTGGAAGCACTATAGTAGGCATTTACGGTTTGTGGAGTCATTCCCCATTTGGTTTTGTCTACTTTTTGTCCTACTTTTTCCAAATTCTTTTGGTATCTCCAAGCAGATATTTTTTGAAGGTTATCATAATAGCTTCCTCCTTCTGCTAAAGATTTAATATCCAATTTGGAGTAGTCTTCCCACTTGTCGGGATACGCTACTTTTACAGTAAATTTACTTAGTTTTTCTAATGCCTTCACTTTGGTTTCGGGAGACATCCAATCCAAATTGCTGATGTGTTGGTGGTAACTTTTCTTGAGGTAGTCTATAAGGCTTACCATCTCTGCTTTAGCCTCGGCAGGAAAATATTTATCTACGTACAATTTACCAAAAGCCTCACCCAAAGTTCCGTTGATCACTTCCAACCCTCGCTTATTCATGGCTCGTTGTTCTTTTTGTCCTTGTAGGTATTTGCTGTAAAAGTTGAATCTTAGTTCGTCTAATCTTTTATCCAAACTTCCTGCATTACCTGCAAGGAAATTATATTTCATATAATCCTTCAAAAGTGGGAGAGAGGCTTGGTTCACAAAACTGTCGAGGTTTTTGTAGTAATTGAGCTCGCCCAATATTACTCTATCTGTCTGTACTCCTACTTTTTTGAGATAATCAGGTAGATTAATATTTTTTACCAACTCTGTAAGCTCAGCATTGGTTTTAGGGTTGTATCGGAGATTGGCATCTCTATTTTGCTCGTTGGTTAAGAGTGTTTTTGCCAGTTTTTTTTCTAAATCTACAATATTTTGTGCTACGGTATCGGCATTGGAATAGCCTAAAATCTGTAGCATACTCGCTACATAGTTTTTATACTCTGCTAATGTTTTGGTATTGGCTTCGTTTTCTTTTTGGTAATAATCTCTACCCAATCCAAGGCTTGGTCCTCCCAAATAAATGGCATTGTCGTTGGAAGATTTTAGGTCCGAACCTACACGCCAAGCATAAAAAGGATTCTCGCCCTTTAGGGTAGCATCGTTGAGATATTTTTGGAGGTCTGTGAGATTTGTAATGGCATCTATTTTTGCTAAATCAGCCTTAATAGGATTGATGCCTTCCGCATTTCTTTTGTCCCAATTGGTAAATGCGGCGTAGAGATCTTGTATTTTTTGTCCTTCGGTTCCTTTGGCATATTTTTCGGTTAAAATGTTATTGAGAATTGCCAAACTTGCTTCATCGGTTTTTTCTCTCAATTCGTTGAAAGAGCCCCAGCTCGATTTATCGCTTGGGATAATGGCTGTTTTCATCCAACCTCCGTTTACGTAATTATAGAAATCGTCTTGTGGACGAACCGCCATATCCATAAAATGGAGAGCAATACCATGATCGTGCCCTTGGTGGTGTTCTTTGTTTTTAGTCTGTGCAGACAGTGTAGAGGTATAAGAGTCGAGCAAAAAGATTCCCGAACACGCTACCATACTTATGATTATTTTTTTCATAAAATAAATTTTTGATAAAGTTAAAAAAAAGTATTGACATGGTTATAAAGACATAATCAATCTTCATTTACCAAAATTTTCACTAAGTTTTCCAAAGCCTTCTGTGAAACGAATTTAATGAAATCGTTCCGCTCCATGTGGGGTAAAAAAAGTTTGAAAACATATTCTTTCTCTTTGAAGCGAATGGCAAAATATACAGTCCCTATTTCGGTATTATCCTCATCGGTATTGGGACCTGCTACTCCTGTGGTAGAGATCGAAATATCGGTTCTGAAAAGATTTTGACAACCCTTTGCCATTTCCAACGCAACTTCTTCGCTTACTACGGTTTTTTCTTGTATGGTTTGCTTGGATACTTGCAAAAATTCGGTCTTTTTACTGGTTTGATAGGTGACAATGCCTCCTACAAAATAAGCGGAGCTTCCGGAAACAGAAGTAATGAGTCTCGATAATTCGCCTCCCGTACAACTTTCGGAGGTGGAAATGCTAAGATGTTTTTTTGTAAGTATATGGTGTAAAATTTGTTCAATATCATCTTCTTGGGTAGCAATAATATTGTGCCCAATGATAGGAAATAGTTTTTGAATTTCATTTTCCAATAAGGTTTCTAAAGTTTTTAGATCTGTACCTTTGGCTGTTAAACGGAGTTTAATCCTTGTACCGATGGGTAAATAAGAAAGTGAGGTATTTTGTGGTAAAGCATTTTCCCAATTTTCGAGTAGGTCTGCCAAAATACTTTCCGGAATGCCAACTACCGATATTACTCTGCTTAGCAAATGGTATAATTGGAATTTTTCTTTTAAATACGGAATGATTTGATTTTTTATCAAGGGTTTTACTTCAAAAGGAATTCCCGGCAGGCAAAAAACTATTTTTTTATTTTCTTCCACCATCATACAGGGAGCGGTACCATAATGATTTTGAAAAATCTTGGCTTTGGATAGTACCATGGCTTGCTCTCTGTTCCGCTCCAAAATTTCCAATCTTCCTCTGCTTTCCAATAGTTTTTTTAGATGTTCGAAACTTTCTTCATCAAAAATCAATTCATCATTATAAAAATCGGCAAGGGCTTTTTTTGTTTTGTCGTCTTTGGTAGGTCCTATGCCTCCTGTAGTAATAACAATATCTGCCAATTCTAAAGCAGATTTTAAGGTTTTCTTAATGTTGTCTGCCTCATCGGAAATAGTGAATATCTGTATAACGGGAATACCGATGTCTTTTAGCTTTTGGGCTATAAAATTGGAGTTGGTATCTACCGTATTGCCGGAAAGAATTTCATCGCCTATGGTAATAAGAACCGCTTTTTTCATGAGTGTTGTACTTGTTTTTCTCTTTTTATTCTGAATTTTTTGTAGTAGGGTTTCTCTTTAATTCTATACAAAAAAACATGAGTACATGACAAAAATTTGAAATCATTGAGTTATCACAAAGTCCTATATTATCTTTGAAAATTGTGTTCTTCGTGGTTAAATATTTTTTGTGAAGACTAAAAGTTAATAAGGTTATGGAGTTAAAAGATTTTATATTACTTTCTTAAAAAGGAGTGCTTGGTCTCAATCTGAAAAATGATTCATTTCTTTATTTGGCTTTATGTAAAAAAAATAAAGCATTTACTTTCAATTGTTTATGATTTTTATTAACCCAAATTCAGGCTAATTTAATCGCTCGGTAAGTTTTTCAAATTGTTTTTCGGCATTTTTTTCTTCATACAATATTCCATATACATGGTTGATGATAGGAGTTCTTAAATCTTTTTCCTTGCAGATCTCGTAGATGCTTTTGGCGGCATAGTAACCTTCTGCTACCATCCTCATCGATTGAATGGCAGATTTTACCGTATACCCCTTACCAATAAGGTTTCCAAGCATTCGGTTGCGGCTGAAAAGAGAGTAAGAAGTTACCAGTAAGTCACCCAAATAGGCACTGTCGTTCACATCTCTGGGAACTTCGTAAATGGCTTCCAAAATGGTTTCCATTTCACGAATGGCATTGGAGACATACACTGCCTGAAAATTGTCTCCATAACCCAAACCGCTTGCTATTCCTGCACCTATGGCATAAATATTTTTCAGAATAGCACTGTATTCGTTTCCGAGAATATCGTGCGACTGATTGACTTTAATGTAATGAGACGAAAATAAGTCGCTTAACATTTGTGTATCTTCTTTTTCTGCGGCAGCAATGGTGATGTAAGATAGTCTGCCCATGGCAACTTCTTCGGCGTGGCAAGGACCTGCCAATACACCCTGACTGCGATAACCTATTTTGAATACATCTCGTAGATAATTAGCTACAATATCGTTGTGTTTAGGAACAATTCCTTTGATGGCGGATAAGAAAAATTTACCGGTAATATCTACATTTAATTGTTCAATAGTATCTGATAGGTAGATGGAAGGTGTTGCTAATACAATTACGTCGCAAGCTGCAACCAACTCGTTGATATCTGTAGTAAGAACCAATTTTTTTGTGTTAAATTCTACCGATGTAAGATAAGTAGGGTTGTAGCCACGAAGTTCAATGGCACCTTTTACAAACTCATTTCGTACCGCCCAATGAACAGATTTACTATTCTCCAAAAGCATTTTCACAATGGCGGTAGCAAAGCTACCACTTCCTACAACACCTACTTTGGGTAGGTTTTTAGTCTTTTTCTTTGCCATAAAAAGATGATTATATTAAGGGGAACAAATATAGTGATTTATACTATGTTGATAATAATAATTTAATGGTACTTTTTCGCTTCTTCCCATAGTTGATCCATTTCATCTAAAGACATTTCACTAAGTATTAGGTTTCTTTTTTGAGCTATTTTTTCCATGTGTTGAAATCTGGAGATAAATTTAAGGTTGGTTTTTTCTAAGGCACTATCTGCATTGATCCCGATAGTTCTTACATAGTTGATAAGAGAAAAAAATACATCGCCCAATTCGGCTTCTTTTTTTTCGGCTTCGGTTTCTGCGTGAAATTCTTTCAGTTCTTCTTCTACTTTTTTCCATGCTTCGTGGGCATTGGGAAAGTCGAAACCTATTCCTTTTACTTTATCTTGTATTCGGTAGGCTTTTATCATTGGAGGTAATCCTTTTGGAACACCCGATAAAATAGAAGTGTTGCCTTCTTTTAGTTTGAGTTTTTCCCAATTTTGTTTTACAGTTTCTTCATCGTTTGCCACTACATTACCATAGATATGAGGATGGCGAAAAATAAGTTTCTCGTTGAGTGAATTAATGACATCTGCTATGTCAAAAGAACCTGTTTCGGAACCTATTTTAGCATAAAAAACGATATGAAGAAGCACATCTCCTAATTCTTTCTTTATTTCTTGTAAATTGCCTTCCAGTAAAGCATCTGAAAGCTCATAAGTTTCTTCGAGCGTAAGATGACGAAGGCTTTCAAAGGTTTGTTTCTTATCCCATGGGCATTTTTCCCGTAGCTCGTCCATAATATCGATAAGGCGAGAAAATGCTTCTAATTTTTGTGCTTTTGGGTTCATTTTTTGTGGTATTGATCAAAAATAAAAAACTTTGGTAAAAAATAATTTACCAAAGTTACGTGTATTTTTTTTGGAAAAGTGATTATCCTTCGGTGGTTTCTTCTGTTTTTACAAAACTTTCGGGAGTAATGTATCCTGCTTTGTGTAAAAGGTTATACCACTGTGCCAGTTTCTTGATATCGGAAATATATACTCTGTCCGAATCGTAATCGGGTAGAGATTTGCTCATAAACGCTCTAAGTTCCGCATCGGTAGATTTGTGCGATAGCGTTTCTTTGTACTCTTCGTTTTTAGCAATGTTTTCGAAGACTTCGAACAAGGGAACTTCTTTATCGAAAGTGAACATGGCAATGTTGTCCAACAGGCTTACTTGGCTGGAGTTGGAGATGCTTACTTTTTTACCCGTAGTAATGTCTTCGATAATAAAGCCTGATTTTAACTGAGAAACTAATTTAAAAAGTCCCGGCTTTCCGGAAATTGAGATGATTTTTTCTAACTTCATTGTTTTTATTTTTATTGATGGCTTTTGGCTTTTGGCCGTTTTGCCAATTTTATGTGTTAATTAATTTTAATCTAAACTTAGGGAGAAATATTATTTAGGAAATCTCATTTTGTATTTTACATTTACATTTCCCTCGCTTATTCTGTTGAGTTTTCCTTTGATGATTTTTTTCTTCAAGGCACTCAGTTTGTCGGTAAAGAGTATACCCTCAATATGGTCGTATTCATGCTGAATAACTCTCGCCCGAATATCTGAATAGGTCTCGGTATGTTGAACGAAATTTTCGTCGAAATATTCTATAGTGATGGTTTCTTTTCTCAATACATCTTCTCTCACATCGGGGATACTGAGGCAACCTTCATTAAATTTCCATTCGTTTCCGCTTTCTTCTAAAATTTTGGCATTAATGAATACTTTTCTGAAAGATTTCAAATCTTTGGCAATGTCGAGATAATCTTCATCATCTGCCAACGAGCGTACATCTACAATAAAAAGCCTAATGTCCAGACCTATCTGCGGAGCTGCTAAACCTATGCCTCTGGCATCTTTCATGGTTTCAAACATATTGTCAATCAAAACATCAAGCTCGGGATAGTCCTTAGAAATATCTTTTGCTTTTTTTCGGAGAACGGGGTCGCCGTAGGCACGAATTGGTAAAATCATTTTTGTTCTAAATATTGTTGTAAAATAAGTGTTGCACTTACTTTGTCTATTAAACCTTTATCTTGTCTTTGCTTCTTGTTTTTACCACTTTGGCTAATGAAATAAGAAGCGATTTTTGAGGTAAAGCGTTCATCGGAACGATGAACTTCTACCTGCGGAAATTTCTTTTTAAACTCTTCAATAAATTCTTGGATATCTGTTTCTATATCCGACATTGCCCCTTTCAAATCTGTGGGAAGCCCTATCACAACACTTTCCACATTGTTTTGAGCAAAGTAGTCTTGCAAATAGGACATTAAACTCTTGGTTTCTACTGTTTCCAAGCCACTTGCAATGATTTTAAGGTCATCGGTAGCAGCAAGTCCACATCTTTTTTTACCATAATCTATGGCGATAATTTGTCCCATAAGGTGGCAAATTTAAGGATTTTTTTTTGTTGAAGAATCGATTGGATTTTAAAATAAGTACAGAGATACAAAGATGTAGAATATTAAATTGTAAAACACTTATTTTAAACTACTTATGCATAATGACTGTAAAACCTTAATCTTTTCAATTTATATATATTGTGGAATAATGTCATCAAGTATCTACATATCTAAGTATTGCAATTTTACATTCTTGTGATTAAATAGCCTCTGTTCGGGATAAAATATTTAATCTAATCGCAAAGATAAATATTGATAATCGCTTAGTATTTCAAAATAAGTTTCGTAGGTTTTTAATACGTTTGTCCTGAGTGAATAGTTTGCAAGGTTTTATTTATTATCTTTACTTTCAAAATTATATAAACTATGATTTCTTTTCCCACCTTCAATCAGGTATCAGACGAATTTTTGATGATTTTGGCTTCCATTATTATCGGGCTTATCATAGGTTTAGAGAGAGAATATCACAACAAATATGCCGGACTTAGAACCTTCATACTCATTTCATTCAGTTCATGTATTTTTACAATCTTATCAATAAAAATAGGAGTAAGTAATCCCGATAGAATTGCAGCTAATATTATTACCGGAATTGGTTTTTTGGGAGCAGGAGTTATTTTTAAAGATGACAATAAAATAACAGGAGTTACTACAGCATCTAGCATTTGGGGAACAGCTTCTTTAGGAATGTGTGCAGGCTCGGGGTATATTTTCCTGGCTTTCGCCGGAACTGCAATTGTTATGATTGTCCTTTGGCTCTTGGCTCCTATTCAATTATTTATTGACAACCTCAATAAAATAAGAGATTATAATATTGAAAGCAATGATTATGAATGCCTTGAAGACCTGAAAAAAAACTGCAGACATTATCATTTGAAGTATTCATTAATCAACAATGCCAAAGATGAAAATAGGAATATAAGCGTTTGGCGAATATCCGGTAAAATAGAAAACCATACTCGTTTAATTCAATTTTTAATGAAAGATAAAAGAATCTCCAAATTTCATTTCTAAAAATACTCTAATTAAATCTTTTTATAAAATATGCATACTTTATCTCAAATTCTCATTGCTATTATTGCTGCGGAGCACCTGTACATTCTTTGGTTCGAAATGTTTGCGTGGGAAACCGTAGGCAAAAAGAATTTCAAACAATTTCCTGAAGATTTGTTTCCTAAAACTAAATCTATGGCTGCTAACCAAGGTCTGTACAATGGTTTTTTGGCTGCTGGACTTCTTTGGACTTTTTTTATCGAAAATCCGGAATGGAAGTTCAATATTTCTGTATTTTTTCTTGGCTGTGTAGCTGTTGCAGGGATTTATGGAGCTTTTTCGGCTTCTAAGAAGATATTTTTTGTTCAGGCATTGCCGGCTATTATAGCTTTGGTATTATTGATGGTCTCAAGATAGCACAATAGGCTTTATTTCTATTTTTTATTCTCAATAGTTTTTTTAAAACTATTCATATATATTTAATATAGCGTTCATATTCAGTTGATATAGGAGAGGTATATTTGGTAATATATAGAAAGAGCCTTGAGACCTAAAAATATTTTTCCCGTACTTCTTCTGTTGCTGTATTTATTTTCGGCTTGTAGCGAGAATCAAAAATCTATCAAAATAAAAGGTTCAGATACAGAGGTCAATCTTGCAGTAGAACTTGCCGAAAAATTTCATATTCATAAAAATGATTTTAGTGTTTCTATTTCCGGTGGAGGTTCCGGTATGGGCATTGCTTCGTTGTACAACGGTCAGGCAGATATTGCCAACTCTTCTCGACCACTTTCGGATGACGAAAAAAAAATGTTTCAAAAAGCAGGAATAGAACTCAAAACTATTGTATTTGCCGAAGATGCTACTGCAATTATTGTTAATCCTGAAATTTCCCTTACAGAGATAGATGTGCCTACTTTAGCAAAAATAATGAGTGGAGAGCTTAGTAACTGGGAGCAACTCGGCGAAAAAAGAGCTCCCATCAATATCTACGGGAGACAAAGCAACTCTGGCACCCATTCTTTTATTCAGAAGAAACTTAAAATTCATTTTTCTCCCAAAGCCAAAGAAATGAATGGCAATGCTCAAATCATTGAAGGAATAAAGGCAGACCCCACAGGGATTGGCTATGTGGGAGCAGGTTACTTATTACACAATACCAACCATAAAGTAAAGGTTCTAAAAATAAAAGCTACCGCTACTTCCACCAGTTTTTCACCTTTGGATAATGAAATTATAAAAGCTAAAAAATACTATTTTCAACGCCCTTTATACCAGTTTGTTACACTAAAATCATGGAAAAAGGCAAAGGCTTTTATTGATTTTGAAAGAAGTGCAAAAGGAATGGAAATCATAAGTAAATCGGGATATTATATTGTAGAATAATGAATACTAACGCATTATATAGAGAACGCAAAGACTTTATTTTTAAATGGATTTTTAAAATCACAGGCTTGTTGGTTATTTTCATTTTGGGAGGAATATTCTTGATGTTGATATGGAATACATTTGCTTTTTTCTTCCAGTTCTCTCCTTTAGATTTTATTTCGGGAACACAGTGGAATCCATCTGCATTAACTCCCCAATATGGTATTCTACCGCTCATTGTAAGTACGACTATAGTTACCTTAGGAGCTATGGCTATTGCAGTACCTTTGGGTATAGGAACAGCAACTTTTCTTTCGGAATACTGCCCACCGAAACTCAAGGCTTTTCTTAAACCTGCTATAGAGATGCTGGCAGCCATTCCTTCTGTAGCAATTGGTTTTTTGGGAATTGTACTTTTAGGACCCAATATTGCCGAAGTTACCAACCAAGCAAATGGTCTTAATGCTATTAATGGAGCTATTCTACTGGCGATTATGGCTCTTCCTACGATTATTACGGTAAGCGAAGATGCAATAAACTCTGTTCCTCACAGCTATCGGGAAGCCAGCTATGGAGTAGGAGCAGATAAATGGCAAACGGTAAGAAAAATAATTATTCCTGCGGCTGCACCGGGAATTATTGCAGCCATAATGCTCGGTATTGGGCGTGCCATAGGAGAAACCATGACAGTACTCATGGTTACCGGTAATGCTGCTGCTTTCCCAAAAAGCTTTTTCGATTCGGTAAGAACCATTACTGCTACTATTGCTATAGAGATGGGCGAAGTACCGTATAACACAACTCACTATTATGCTTTGTATGCCATAGCAGCGGTTTTGTTTTTTATGACATTGGCTGTTAATTTAATGGGAGAATATTTTGTGAATAGATTCAGGAAGTATCATGCGATGTAAAAGAGAGTTTAAAGATTCAAAAGTTAAAAAAAATAAAGATTTGTAGCGCTATGAAAAATTTACAAATAGTTTATTTTAATTTTTCAATCTTTGAATCTTTCAATTAATAAATAACAAGTACAAACAAGATGAAAATACTAAACAAATTGATAGAATGGTCGTTCTTGCTACTCTCTACAGGAATAGTACTATTATTTCTCGGAGTTATTGTTTTCGATATTGTATCCAAAGGCTCTTCTTCCTTGAGTTGGGAGTTCGTTTCCCAACTGCCTAAAAAATCTATGACTCAGGGTGGTATTTTACCGGCTATTTTAGGAACCGTAATGCTAACCACACTTACAGCACTATTTTGTGTGCCATTTGGAGTATGTTGTGCTATTTACCTTAATGAGTATGCTAAAAATACCCCTTTAACCAAAATTATACGAGCTTCTATAAGAAATCTATCGGGAATCCCATCTATTATCTACGGATTGTTTGGTTTGGCATTATTTGTTCAGGGTTTAGGCTTAGGAACTTCTATGCTTTCTGCCGGACTTACATTAGGCTTACTATCTTTACCCTACATTATTACTACTACAGAAGAGGCATTACGAAGAATTCCCAATTCAACACGAGAAGGAGCTCTGGCAGTAGGAGCAACTCAATTTGAAAGTATTAAAGATGTTGTATTGCCCTCTGCTTTGCCGGGTATTCTTACAGGTGTAGTACTTACACTCTCTCGTGCTGCAGGAGAAACAGCTCCAATTTTGTTCACGGGGGTAGCTTTTTATATCAATAGTTCTACAGGCTACCTCAATCAGGAATTTATGGCACTTCCGTATCATTTGTATATGCTCTCTACGCAGCATCAATCCATTGAGCAGGTTCGTCCTTTAGCTTATGGTACGGCACTGGTACTTATTGTTGTTGTTTTTCTGTTGAGCTTGGCCGCATTTATTATCCGCTATAAACATACTAAAAATGATAAATAATATAAAACTGTCCGGAGAACACATCAACCTATGGTTTGGGGCTAAACATGTCCTCAAAAATATTGATGTGTATTTCGAGAAAAATAAAGTTACTGCACTTATAGGTCCATCGGGCTGTGGAAAGAGTAGCTTGCTAAGATGTTTCAACCGAATGCACGATCTCAACGCAGATGCTAAAGTAGAAGGGAAATTTTTCTTAGATAACTTCGATTTGTATGCCAAAAGTACTTCGGTAACGCAAGTAAGAAAACGTATTGGTATGGTTTTTCAAAAAGCCAATCCTTTTCCTAAAAGTATTTATGAAAATATTAATTATGGACTGAAAATCAACAATATTCCCGAAAAAGAAAGAAGCATTATTATAGAACAATCTTTAAGAGAAAGCTATATTTGGGACGAGGTGAAAGACGAACTGAAGAAGCCCGCTACCCAATTATCCGGAGGGCAACAACAGCGTTTGTGTATTGCCAGAGCGGTGTCGCTCCGTCCGGAGGTAATTTTAATGGATGAGCCGTGTTCTGCCTTGGATCCTATAAGCACAAGAAAAATAGAAGAACTCATTCAGGAACTGAAAAAGGAGTATACCATTGTTATTGTAACCCATAATATGCAACAAGCAAAACGTGTGGCAGACAAAACCATATTCATGTATTTGGGTGAAATTATGGAGCAAGGCGACACCCAACAAATGTTCGAAAATCCACAAAACGAACTTACTCAAAAGTACATTAAAGGGGCATTTGGGTAGTGATAGGTTTCCTGATCGGATACTATACTTATCGCTGTAGCTTTTCTCCAAAGCTCAAATCACCCGCATCTCCCAATCCTGGGGTAATGTAGCCTTTAGAAGTTAATTGTTCATCAATAGCTCCTACCCATATTTTAGCTTCGGGATAGGCTTTTCTTATGGTCTCTACGCCTTGTCGGCTTGCAATGGCTGCTACAATGTGCATTTGAGAAGGTTTACCATGCGTAAGCAAATCTTTGATGGCTTCAATAAGCGATGCACCGGTTGCTAACATAGGATCGGCGACTATTAATGGGCGATTTTCCAAATTGGGGCAAGTGAGATAATCTTGTTTGATACTGAAATAATCGTTGGCATCATGTTTTCTGTAGGCAGCAACAAATCCACAATCGGCTCTGTCAAAATAATTAAGCAATCCTTGAAACAAAGGAACTCCGGCTCTTAGAATGGTGGTAATAACAGGTTGAACGGCTATTTCGCTAACCTTTACTGTTTCCAAGGGAGTTTGTATTTCTATTTCTTTATAGGTTAATTCTTGACTGATAAAATAGGCAGCTATTTCGCCAATCCTTTCCATATTTCTACGGAATTTTAGGCGGTCTTTTTGTGTTTCTATGTTTCTTAGTTCATTAATCCAAGAGCTTACGAGAGAGTGTTGCTTTATAAATTCAGTTACCATGAAGATCATTAATATTTTTGTATTTTTCTTTTATTTCTGCCTGAAATATACTTCAATAGGCACACCGGTAAAGTCGAATTGTTTTCTCAACTGGTTTTCAATAAATCTTTTGTAAGGATCCTTTACATACTGTGGAAGATTACAGAAAAAGGCAAACTGTGGTGTATATGTAGGAAGCTGTGTGATATATTTTATTTTCACATATTTTCCTTTAATTGCCGGAGGTGGCGTTTGCTCGATAATAGGGAGCAAAATCTCGTTGAGTTTACTTGTTTTAATTCGTTTTTTTCTGTTTTCGTTTACTGCCATGGCAGTTTCTACTGCTTTTAAAATTCTTTGTTTGGTAAGAGCTGAAACAAATAAAATAGGGACATCGTTGAATAGAGCGATTTTGTCTTTAATAGCCTTTTCAAAATCCCGTATGGAGTTGGTTTCTTTTTCTACTAAATCCCATTTATTAACCAAAATAACGATGCCCTTTCTGTTTTTTTGAGCTAACCCGAAGATATTCATATCTTGGCTTTCCCAGCCTTTGGTAGCGTCTATCATCAGAATCACTACATCTGAATGCTCAATAGCTCTTATGGAACGCATAACGGAGTAGAATTCCAAATCTTCATTTACTTTGGATTTTCGCCTCATTCCGGCGGTATCTACCAAAACAAATTCGTGTCCAAATTTGTTGTATAGGGTTTCTATACTGTCTCTTGTAGTTCCTGCAATATCGGTAACAATGTTTCTTTGGTCGTCCAACAAGGCATTGATAAGGGTAGACTTTCCTACATTAGGTCTTCCGGCAATGGTAATTCTGGGCAAACCTTCGAAGGGGTCTTTGTATTCTGTAGTGGGAAAATCAGCAACAATATCATCTAATAATTCTCCTGTTCCGGAGCCGGTTGCCGAAGACATGGTGTAGTACTTTTCAACTCCTAATTGGTAAAATTCTGTAGCGGCAAGTTCTTCTTTAGCCGAATCGGCTTTGTTGACTACCAAATAAAGAGGCTTGTTAGCTTTCCTTAACAGTTCATAAATTTCAGCATCAATTTCTGTGAGTCCTTCCTCTACATTTACCATAAAAATAATAGAGGTAGCCTCGTCTACAGCCAGTTGTACTTGTTTTCGGATTTCTTCTTCAAAAATATCTTCGGTACCTACATCGTATCCACCGGTATCTATTACGGTAAACTCCACACCATTCCAGTCACTTTTTCCGTAATGACGGTCTCTGGTAACGCCTGCTGTACTGTCTACAATGGCTTCTCTCTTTTCGAGTAATCTATTAAAAAGTGTAGATTTTCCTACATTGGGGCGACCAACTATGGCGACTATATTTGACATATTTTTTTGATTGTTTTGTTGTTTGGTTTATTGTTTTTTTTAACTAAAAACAGAATAAACTCGGAGGCAAAGATACGAAATATGAATTTTAACTTTGAGGATAAAATCTCTATGACTTATAGTATTATGAAAACTGTACTAAACAATATTTACTTCTCGTTCCAGTTCAATACCAAATTTTTCTTTAACCGAATCAATAATCATTCCCGAAAAATCAAAAATTTCTTTACCCGAAGCATCTCCCGAAGCATTGATGATTACCAATGCCTGTAGTTGATGACAGGCTACATTCCCGATTTGTTTGCCTTTCCAGCCGCATTGTTCTATAAGCCAGCCGGCAGGAACTTTTACAGAATTGTTGTTTGGGTATCCTTGAATGTTGGAAAATTTTTGTTTCAAATTTTCAAATTGTGCCAAAGAAATTGTTGGATTTTTGAAAAAACTTCCTGCGTTTCCAATGACTTTGGGATTAGGCAACTTACTTTCTCTGATACGAATGACAGCCTTGGAAACATCTTGAATCGTGGGGTTTTCGATTCCTAAATTTTGTAACTCTGTAGAAATAGCACCGTATTCGGTTTTTATTTTATGAATTTCTGTAGTTAATTTAAAAGTAACCTCCAAAATCACATATTTTCCTTTTGCCGAAGTTTTGAAAATAGAATCTCGATACCCAAAATTACATTGCTCCAGATTAAGCGTTTGCACCTCCATATTTTCTAAATTCAGTACTTTGCACGAGTGAAAAACATCTTTTATTTCTGTACCATAAGCCCCAATGTTCTGGATAGGGCAAGTCCCTACATTTCCGGGAATAAGAGATAGATTCTCCAGCCCGCCATAATTTTTTTCTAATGTATAAAGCACAAACTGATGCCAATTTTCACCGGCTTTTGCAGAAACCAAAATATGATTTTCATCTAAATTCTCTTCAGAAATACCTTTTAGGTTGAGTTGAATAACCAAACCATCAAAATCTTTTGTAAACAAAATATTGCTCCCACCACCAAGAAATAAAACAGGAATCGGCGGAATAGTCGAGTGAAGAAGAGGCAGAGTAAGGATAGTTTGTAGTTCCTCAACGGAATGAGCTTCAGCAAAATGTTTGGCAAATATATGTACGCCAAAAGTGTTATAATTTTTTAAAGAAACTTGATTTTTGATTTTCATTAACAAGAAAAATTATTTTCCACAAATTTACGAAAATTAGTCTAAAACGCTCTCTTCTTTTGGTGGGTGCAGCTGAAGGCACATAAAAAACAATTGTTTTACAAAACCGAACGTTTTTTATATACAGTATAATGATAATGTTAAAAAAATCTTTGCGGCTATTATGATTAATTAATAAAGATTTCGATATATGTTTTAATGTGTTTATCTGCTTAACTTCATGTTTAATGCTTTATTTCATCAAAATTCGATAAATTCGCATTCTAAAAATTAGTTATGTCAAAAAAAGTTATTCTCGCTATATTAGACGGTTGGGGACTCACACAGAATCCTGAATCTTGTGCTATTACACAAGGCAATACACCTTTTATGGATAGTTGTTACCACTTATATCCTCATACTACATTGCAGGCATCGGGATTAGAGGTAGGCTTGCCCGCAGGGCAAATAGGCAACTCCGAAGTGGGACATATGAATCTGGGAGCCGGAAGGGTAGTATACCAAAATCTCACAAGAATGAATTTAGCCGTAGAAAACGGAACTTTAGGAAAAGAAAAAGTGATTCAAGATGCTTTTACTTACGCTAAAGAAAACAATAAAAATGTGCATTTGGTCGGTTTGTTGTCAGACGGAGGTGTTCATTCACATATCAGCCACTTAAAAGCACTTTTGGAGGAAGCCAAAGAAATGGAACTAAAAAATGTATTCGTTCATGCTTTTACCGATGGGAGAGATTGTGACCCTAAAAGAGGGAAATTTTTTGTAGATGATATTTTACAATACATCAACAAAACAACAGGCAAGTTAGCTACTGTAACCGGCAGATTTTTCTCTATGGATAGGGACAAAAGATGGGATAGAATTAAAATAGGCTATGATAACTTGGTAAATGCCACCGGAATAAAGACCCAAAACCCTGTCGAAATTATCGAACAATCTTATGCCAAAGGAGTTTTTGATGAATTTATAGAACCTATGGTTGTTACCGATAAAGACAATCAGCCCATTGCCACCATTAAAGAAGGAGATGTGGTGATTTATTTCAATTTTCGGACCGATAGGGGACGAGAACTTACAGAGGTTCTTTCCCAAAGAGATTTTCCTGATTTTGGAATGAGAAAAATGGATTTGTATTTCGTAACTATGACGAATTACGATAAAAGTTTCAACAATATAAAAGTGGTTTTTGATGAAGAAAATATAGATGAAACCTTAGGAGAAGTCTTAGAAAAAGCAGGGAAAACACAAATTCGCATTGCAGAAACCGAAAAATATCCTCATGTTACGTTTTTCTTTTCCGGTGGTAGAGAAGCAGAATTCAGGGGAGAAAAAAGAATTCTTTGTGCCAGTCCCAGAGATGTTTTAACCTACGATTTGAAACCTGAAATGTCGGCATACGATATTCGAAATGCTATAGTTCCCGAATTACAAAAGCAAACTGCAGATTTTATTTGTCTTAATTTTGCTAATCCCGATATGGTAGGGCATACCGGTGTTTTTGAAGCTACCATAAAAGCCTGTGAAGTGGTAGACGAGTGTATAAAAGATGTAGCTATGGCGGGCTACGAAAACGGCTATACCGTATTTATTCTTGCAGACCACGGAAATTCAGATTATATGGTAAATGCCGATGGATCGCCCAATACCAATCATACCACCAATTTGGTTCCTTTTATTGTGATGGACAAAGAAAAAGAA
This sequence comes from Cloacibacterium sp., assembly GCA_017995195.1. Lineage (GTDB taxonomy): Bacteria > Bacteroidota > Bacteroidia > Flavobacteriales > Weeksellaceae > JAGOJI01. The sequence continues at coordinate 12,037 of JAGOJI010000013.1, read as the reverse complement.
TGGAAACTCCAACCCGGAAAGTTAGGAGATATTGCACCCTCTATCCTCAATGTGATGGGAATAAAAATTCCTGAAAAAATGACGGGGAATATCATTGTTTCATAATTTTATATCTTAGCAACTTCATAAATGAATAAAAAATGACGAGCAACAAAAAATTAGCTATAGATTTTGATGGGACTATAGTAGAAGATGCTTATCCCAGCATTGGTAAACCCATGACTTTCGCTTTTGAAACTTTAAAAAGATTACAGGCAGATGGTTACCGATTGATTCTTTGGACATACAGACACGGAAAAACCTTAGATGAAGCTGTAGAGTTTTGTCGTAAAAATGGTATAGAGTTTTATGCCATCAACTCAAGTTTTGAAGGCGAAGTTTTCGATGGTAACACCCAATCGAGAAAATTAGATGCCGATTTGTTTATTGATGACCGAAACTTAGGCGGCTTTCCGGGTTGGGGAGAAGTCTATGAAATTGTCACCAAAAGAATAGAGTTCGGAATTTCAGGAGGCGAAGTTCAGGCATATTCTAAACTGAAAAAAGAAAAGAAAAAAGGACTTTTTTGGTAATAAAATAATGTAACAATGTAGAAGTCTAACAGTGTACCAATATTTTCTAATCGCATTGTTACATTGTTACATTGTTACATTGTTACATTGTTACACCAATAAATTATTATATAGATGATCATACTTAAAACTCTTGATGAGATTCGATTGATGCGAGAAAGCTCGCAGTTGGTTTCCAAAACTCTTGGTATGATTGCCAAAGAAATAAAACCGGGAGTTACTACTTTACACTTAGATCAACTCGCTCACGATTTTATTAAAGATCATGGAGCTAAACCCGGATTTTTGGGAATGTACGGCTTTCCCAACACTCTGTGTATTTCGCCCAATTCCGAAGTTGTACATGGCATTCCCAACAAAAAACCACTGCAAGAAGGCGATGTTTTGTCCGTAGATTGTGGTGTATATATGAATGGTTTCTACGGAGATCATGCCTATTCTTTCGAAGTAGGAGAGGTGGCTCCGGAGACCAAAAAACTATTGAAAATCACCAAAGAATCCCTTTATAAAGGGATTGAACAGTGTATTCGCGGGAAGAGAATCGGCGATATTTCCCATGCCATACAAACCTACTGCGAAAAGCACGGTTATGGCGTAGTGAAAGAACTGGTTGGGCATGGCTTAGGCAGAGAAATGCACGAAGATCCACAAGTTCCCAACTATGGTAGAAAGGGTAGTGGTAGGGTAATAAAAGATGGTTTGGTACTGGCAATAGAGCCCATGATAAATCTGGGAACAGGTGCCGTAAAATTCCATAATGATGGTTGGACGGTAACTTCTCTGGATAATAAACCATCGGCACATTTCGAGCACGATGTGGCTGTAATAGCAGGAAAACCTGTTTTGCTCTCCACTTTCAAATATATTTATGAAGCCTTGGGGATTGTGAGTGACGAAGAAGCTCCTTTTACAATGGATTTTTGAGAGATTTAAAAGGGGTAGAGCATAATATCTGGAGATTAATGAAAAAAATCGCATCATTTTTACTGAATAAAATTCCAAGACCTATGCTTATTAATTTAAGCATTTTTCTTCGTCCATTAATTTATTTATTCTTTAAAGGCGAAAAATTCACAGATCCTATTGACGGAAAATCTTACCGAAAATTCTTACCATACGGCTATGGGGAACAACGTGAAAATGCACTTTCTCCGGGAACTTTAAGTTTAGAACGCCACCGGCAAATGTGGCTTTATCTGCAAAATGAGACCGATTTTTTCACCCAAAATTATAAAGTTTTACACATTGCTCCCGAACAAGAATTTTTGCGAAGGTTCAAGAAAATGAAAAATCTGGAATATATTTCTGCCGATTTGTTTTCACCAATTGTAGATGTAAAAGCAGATATTTTGGATTTGCCTTTTGAGGACGAAAGTTTTGATGTTATTTTTTGCAACCATGTTTTGGAGCATATTGTAGATGATGCAAAAGCAATGACGGAACTTTACCGAGTAATGAGAAAGGGTGGTTGGGGAATTTTTCAGGTTCCTATGAAAAATTCTTTAGAAAAATCTTATGAAGATTTTAGCATTACCGATCCCAAGGAACGCCAAAAACACTTCGGACAGTATGACCATGTTCGCTGGTACGGAATGGATTATTTCGAAAGGCTAAAGAATACTGGATTTGAAGTAGATGCCAATTTTTATTCCAAACAATTTTCTCAACGAGAAAGAATACGTTTTGGACTGATGGAAAATGAAATTTTACCAGTTGTAAAGAAAAACTAATGTGATGCAAGCAGAAGAAGTTAGAGATTACTGTCTATCAAAAGCCGGAGCAACGGAGGGTTTTCCTTTCGATCAGGAAACTTTGGTTTTCAAAGTAGGTGGAAAATTATTTCTGTTGATGTCCTTGGAAAAACAACCTTTGGCGTTTAATGTAAAAACAGATCCCAACTGGTCCGAAGAATTACGCGAACAGTATCCGCAAATTATACCGGGTTATCACATGAGCAAAAAACACTGGAACACTATTTACACAGAAGGGCTAAAACGAAACTTACTTTTGGAGCTTATCAATCATTCCTATGATTTGGTATTTTCATCGTTATCTAAAAAACAGAGGGAGGAGATTCTTTCCCAAAGATGATGCTAATATTTTAATCCAAAAACACACAATTTAACATAATATAAATTATAGGAATTTTGTAATTGTAAATTACCGATTATCAGTTGTTAATATTGTTTGTTCGGTTTAGAATGATAATCATACTATAAATTATTTACACCTTTATTTAAAGTGCAGTTCAAATTTTTGATTTTTCCCTGAAAATAAACTGATAAAAGAAAGAATTAATAATAGAAATGGAATAAGTAAAGGATACGTAAAATGTATTTGTTTAGATAATGTCAAAAATGTAATTATAACAGCATAAACCAATAAAAAACCTATTATAATCCCTTTAAAAAGTTGAGATAATTGCCCACTTTGTTTACTCCAAAAATAATTTTCATTTATATCTATGGGTAAAATCAATTTTCTTGAACTTAAAGTAAAATGATATTCTTTCTCGAAATCTTCGGTTTTTACCAAAATTTTATGGTTTCCAAGATTGGTGATATGGTCAATTTTAGGATTTCTATCATCTACACTTCCTATGAAATGTCCATCTATAAAAACCTCATAACGATTGCCTTTAATCGAAGATTTTCTATTGAGCTTTAATTTGATTTTACCATTCATTTTATTGATTTCTTTTTTTTACAGGCTCAAAGGGATTCCTGCATAGAAATTAAGCAATTTCATGCTAAAAATATAATTGTATTTTGCTTGCGAAACAGAACCTTGTGCATTTACATAGTTATTTCTTGCAATGTTCAAATCATAAATGGTAGTTCTGCCCGCTTCGTAGCTTTTTTCGGCAAAATTAAGAGCCAATTGGGTGCTTTTTTCTGTTTCTAAAGCCGCAAGATAGTTTTGATAATTAGCATTAGCATCAAAATAGGCTTTCTGAATACTTTGTCTCAACTCTTGTTTTTGTTGGTTGAGTGTGTTGGTGGCAATACTTTCATTAATTTTGGTCTGTTCTACTTGCAACTTAGTAATTCCTTTGTTGAAAATTGGGATATTCACATTGAGCCCCAATTGCTGTCCAAAATTGTCTTTATACTGTTGCAAAAGCCCTTTTTCCTTGATGTAGGTGTTGGTTGTAATATCAAAACCTGTATTGTTGGTGACAAGCGAATTATAATAAAAACTACCTATTCCCGCACTTGCTGTTACCGTAGGAAGAAACCCTGTTTTGGATATTTCGGTTTGTTTTTGGGCAGATTTTATTCGGATTTCTGCGGCTTTTATTTGAGGCTGATTGGCGTAGGCAGTTTCCAAAATAGTGTCGGTAGAAGACTCCGGACCTTCTAACAGTTGCGGAAGCGGAACATCTTGTACATCAAAATTTTTATAATCTCCAAGTTGAAGCAGCATTGCCAAATTGAAGCGGGCTCTTTCTATATCTATTTTTGCAGATTGCCATCTTTGTTTTTCCCGAGATAAATTGGCTTGTGATTCTGCCAATACCGTCATAGGTGTTGTGCCAACTTCTGTGGTTATTTTAGCCCTTTTGTAGATTTTTTCTGCATTTTCTACGGCACTTTCTGCTATTTTTGCTACCTCTTTATTAAGAAGAACTTGCAGATATTGCTGGGCAATTTGTAGCGAAATATTATTCTTGATATTTTCTAAATCATATTGAGAGGCTTCTAAATCAAATTGAGATTTTTCTATATTTTTTTTGATTCTTCCACCATTATATACCTGAACATTGGCTCCTATGCTCGTATTATTATTAAAAGCATCGGTTCTCAATGCCCTACCCACATTGTCCTGCCTTTCTCCGAAGCTCGCACTATTGCCAATACTCGCTGAAACACTTGGCAAGTATTCTTTTTTGGAAATTTCTAAATTTTTAGATTGAACCTCTGCATTGTATTGATTACTAATTACTTGTAAATTGTTTTTCACGGCATAATCTACACACTCTTGCAAGCTCCATTTTTTTTGCGAAAAGGAAAAAATAAAAAAGGAAATAAAAACTATTGAAAATATTTTTTTCATTGTGAGAAAAGTTTTCTTAATTAGACGAGGGTTGTTGTTTTTTGTTACACTAATTAAGAGAAATTATTTGCTTTTCCCACATAGATTTATAAACCGAATCTACCATAAGTAACTCTTTATGATTTCCTTGTTCTATAATTTTTCCGTCTTTCATTACCAATATTTTATCGGCAGTAGCAATAGTGCTTAATCGGTGAGCAATTACAATCATTGTTTTTCCTTGAGATTTTAATTCATTTAAAGTCTTCTGAATAATTTGTTCGGCTTCTGTGTCCAGAGATGAGGTGGCCTCGTCTAAAATAAGAATTTCCGGGTTTTTGTACAAGGCTCTCGCAATGGCGATGCGTTGTTTTTGTCCGCCCGAAAGTTGCGAGCCATTTTCACCAAGATAGGTTTGAAAACCATTCGGCAATTTTTCTATAAACTCTAAAATTCCCAGTTTTTTAGTAATGTCTATGATTCTTTGAATATCAGGAAGATCTTCTCCAAGAGCAATATTTTCTACCACATTTCCTGAAAACAAGTCAATTTGTTGCGGAACCACGGAAACTACATTCCTCAATGAGAAATTAGAAATATAATTGATGTCATAATCCCCAATCATAATTTTTCCACTTTTCAGAGGATAAAGATTTTGAACTAAAGAAGCCAACGTAGTTTTTCCGCTTCCACTTTCTCCTACAATAGCGGTGGTTTTACCTTTTTCTATTTCACAATTAAAACCTTCAAAAACATCTACTCTGCTTCCGTAACTGAAAAACATGTCCTTAAACTGAATATTCCCGATGCTTTCTGCCGTCAATTCTATTTTTTCGGTAGTTTCTTCTCTTTCCAAATCCATGATTTCAAAAAGTCTATCGGCAGCAATGAGTGCATTTTGTATGGTTTTATTCATACCTATTAATTGGGAAACAGGACCAGTGAAATAACCAATTAAAGCGTAAAAAGACAGTAACTCTCCTGGAGTAATTTCTCTGTCAATTACATAGCCTGCACCAGCCCACAGTAGAACAATGGTGAAAATTCTAGATAAAAACTCAGAAGAATTTCCCGAGAATAAAGCATTAATAACAGACTTGTAAATGGTCTTTAACAGGTTAGAAAAACGATTATCAGTTTTATTATTGGCAAAAGTTTCTACGCCGAATTGCTTAATGGTTCTTACAGAATTAAGAGATTCTACCAAATGACTCTCTAATTCTGCACTTTCTTCCATCAGTTTTCTCTCTACTTTTTTGTTGAGTTTATTGGTGATGAAATAAACCAGCAAGTAGAATGGGATTACCAAAGCCGTAATGAGTGCCAGTTTCCAATAATAGGTAAACATTAATGCAAAAGAGAAGATAATGATAAAAATGTTTACAAAAATCTGTATAGAAACATCATTGATAAACGTTCTTATTTTTACAGCATCATTTACTCTGGAGATAATTTCTCCCACTTTCATGGTGTCAAAAAAACGCTGTGGAAGTTTGAGTAGATGTTTATAATAGCCCAATATCAAATGTTTATCCATTTTCTGCCCTGTTTGTAAGACCAAAACAGATTTCATATATCCTATAAAAATTTGGAACAAGAGAATAACAATCATTCCTACGGAAAGCAAATTCAAAAGTCTGCGGTTTCCGTCTATCAAAACATAATCGGTAATTTTCTGAATATAAATAGAAGTTGATAGCCCTAAAACAGTGTAAACCACAGCACCTATCAATGCTTGCACGAGAATACTTTTATGAGGTTGTACTAAATTCCAAAATCTACTGTAAATACTGGTGCTTTCGTCTTTTTGCTCAAAATACTCATTAGGTTCTAAAAGAATAAGAACACCTGTCCAAATTTTTGAAAATTCTTCTATGGTATATTCCTCTATTTTTCCAAAGGCGGGATCCATTATCCTCACCCTAAATCCTTCTCCTTTGGAGAGGGACTTTTTGTCTTGCCAAACTTTATAAATGACCACAAAGTGGTGCAATTGCTCTTTTACAACCACGTGTGCAATAGCAGGAAGCGGAATTTCTGGCAAAGCATCTGCGCCACCTTTTACACCTTTTGCATTAAAACCTAATGCTTCCAATCCTTGTACCATGCCTAGAACATTGGTTCCTCTTTTATCTGTATGACAGATTTGTCGGATTTTTGCAATAGGAATTTTAAGTCCATAATGTGCAGAAACGGAAGCCAAACAAGCAGCTCCGCAATCTTTGATGTCGTGTTGTTTAATCCTCACCCCCGACCCCTCTCCGAAGGAAAGGGGAGATTTGCGAGAAAATATTTTTTTCATTTTTTTTTAGATTTTGGATAGATTTTTTGTGTCTTACTTAAAATAACCTTGTCAAGGTTCAAAACCTTGACAAGGTTAGCGAGAAAAGCTTTAATATTATTTCAAATTAGGGTTAAACCAATCATCTACTCTGTCAAACAGCAATTGCCAAAGCGTACGGTCTAAGAGATAGAATCGTGCAGTAAGCGTCATCCCTTTTCCTACTTGTGCTTTGTAACCATTTTTCAGTTGCAGATAGTTTTTGTCCATGAGACAGCGAACTTTGAAAAACGCCTCGCCTGTTTGTTGGTTTACGGTGATGTTTTGGTCTATATCGGTTACTTTGCCTTCTAATAATCCCCATTGGTTATAATTGTAGGCATCTATTTGGAATTTTACTTTTTGGTTTTTCTTGATAAAACCGATGTCTTTAGGAGAAACCATACACTCTGCCACCAAGTTTTGTTCCGGTGAAATTTCTCCGATAGACTGTCCTTGTACCAAGAAATTGCCTTTTTGTATCCCCGAAAAATTAATAAGTCTGCCCGAAACAGGAGCTGTAATGATATAATTTTTCTGTTCTTGGTTTATACGGATAATCTCTGAACCTACAGACCGAAGTTGTCTCTCTACATCACGTTTTTGGGCTTGCCAAGTAGCGAGTTGTTGTTCTTTTATGGTAGAAATTTGTGTTTTTAGGTTTTGATAATGGTAGAATACCTTATCATAATCTGCTTTGGGGATTACGCCTTGCTTGTAGAGCAGAGTAGCACGGTCTAAGTCTTTTTGTGCAAGGGTAAGCTGTGCCTGTACTTGGGCAATACGCTCTTGCATGGCTGAAACCTCTCTGATGTATTGCCGTGTTTGCAAACCCGAGAAATTGCCATTAGACACTTTTTGCAGGTCTGAAAGTTGTGCTTGGTAATCTGCATTTTGGTTGGTTTGCAGATTTTTTTGCGTATCTAGCTGCTCTGCAGTTACCATAAGTAAGGTATCACCCTGTTTTATAGTTTGGTTATTCTTTTCTAGTTTTGTTGCTACTACTCTACCGCTTACCACCGCCGAAACCTGTGTATTCTCTTGTACAGAACGCACAACACCTCTTGAGGAGGAAGAAATGGGGATATTGATGATAGGTAGAGAAAATAAAACAAGTACAATAATAGAAAGAATACCAAGATAGATGGTATTTTTAGACATGATTATTTAATTATGTAGACAATATTAATCCTGTTAGATTAATAAAAGAATGTAAGCTAACTCCCCACAAAAAACCAAGTTTAATTCTAATATTAGTGATAAAATAACCCATTATTATTTGTGGTAAAATAAAAAATGGGTATAAAAAAAATATACTAAAATTTAGCTCTCTTATATTCATAATGTGAACAAACCCAAATAAAAGAAATGACATAGTTGAAAAATAATTGATTCTTTTATTTATAATTTTTTGAATAATAAATATTTTTTTATTTAACAAAATATTTATTATTATGATTATTACTAGATAAAGATATGTTATGTAACTATTATATTGAATATTAAAAAAACTTTTGTTAAAAAAAAGAAATAATATAAAGGAAGATGTTAAAAGTAAATTAAGTTTAGTTGTTACAAGAAATAATCTAAAAATTATCTCTTCAATTAGTGGAATAATTAGTACTATTTTTATCCATCCTAACTTATTAATATCATTATTTGTTTTTTTTAATAATGTTAATATTGAAGGAGTATTAAAAAAATTAATTACTATATAATCAATAATATTTATTATAAAAATTGAAAAAAAAACAAATAGAAATGTTAGAAAATAAGATACAATTAATTTCTTTAATTTTTCAAAAAAACTATACTGTCTTCTTGTATGACTGAATAAATTATAAAACATAAATATTGACAACAAGGGATTATTATATTTAATAATCCCTTTGTTTTTTATTAAGACTTAGGTGCAAAAAAGGCTACAACAACTCCAAAAATTATAGCACCTCTTTTAATACCATCTCCAATGGCTTTTCCTATTTCATAAGCGGTACCGTCGTGTCCACCACTAATGTTTCTTAATTCTTCTGTATTTAATAATTCTAACATAATTTTTATTTTAAACCATCCCAAACTCCTCTAAAAAAGTCTCCAACTTGATGAGCTACATATGCTAAAGCTCTTCCTGCTCTTTCTACATCTTTTTCTGGTAAAGCTGTTCCTGAAAATGTATCACCTCCACCATTCAAATTTCTTTTTTCATAAGTTTCTAGCTCTACTAAATTTAATTTTTGTAAATTCATTTTGTTTAAATTTTTAAAATTAACTAAAATTTTTGTTTCACCAAAAAACACTTTGTGCACGTTTGTTTTTCTTGAGACAAAGAAGAAAAGAATATTTTATATTTCCTATTCTGGAAAAAATAAAATATTCGTATTAAAATATTTTATTCGCAATTATCTTTTATCTTTGTTACAAAGATTTATGCATTATGAAAGTAAAAGGCACCCTAATTCGTGAAGCAAGACGCCGTAAAGATTTTTCCCAAGATTATATGGCAAATTTATTAGATATTTCTCAATCACAATATTCTAAATTGGAAAATGGTGATGCTAATTTTGATGTTTCAAAATTAGGGTTATTGCTTGATGAATTAGAACTTAATCCTCTTGAAGTTATTGAATTTTCTGAAAAACAGCAGATTTTTATCAATTCTAACAATACTATAGGAACTAATCTTGGCGAAATAAAATCACCTCTTATAACAAATGATGTAAATTTTATTCGCCAAATTCTTCAGGAAGAATTGCAAAAACTACAGAAATAAGGCTTTGCTTATTCTTTTCTAGTTTTGTTGCTACTACTCTACCGCTTACCACCGCCGAAACCTGTGTATTCTCTTGCACAGAACGGATAACACCTCTTGAGAAGGAAGAGATAGGGATTAATACAAGTGGTAAGGAAACAAGAAGTAGAAAATGGTTTTAGGCATCTTAGACAAGTAGATATTAGGAATAAATTATCCTGAAAATAGTTTTTTTAGTTTCTCATTAGGAATACTCAGGTAGAATATATCTTGCTATAAGAAAACCAGTCATATTAATTAAAAAATGAAGTAGTGATACATAAACAATTGCTTTTGAAGTAATTTTTGTTTTTTTATAGATATTTAGATAATAAAAATTAAGAATTAAGCCTCCAAAATATGCTCCTAATACATATATCCAACAAGTGTAATGTGCTAATGCGAATGGTATGGGAGAGATAAGGAGTAGTAAAATAGGCCTTTCCCTTAAAAAAGAAAAAAAAAGTAAAAAATTTAACATTAGAGTACTAAAGACTACGGTTTCAAATACAGCTCCGAAAACATACATAAATATTTTTACGGTAAAATCAATTTTCTGATGATTTTTAATCGTATTAATACCCGAACATTCCATGCCGGTAAGGTGAAAAATTAGCGTAGGAAAAAATAGAGTTATTGTAATACCAATTAAGTAAAAGATTAAAAACTGTAATTTTATAGATTCTTTAATATTAATTTTTTTTTGAAAATGATCAATCATATTATAATTTATACGTATTTATCAATTTTAAAACTCTTATTTCTGAAATAGAAATTATTCAAAATTCAAATTCAGTAAAAATTTAAATGAAATCTAAAGGTTTTATAAAGGAGGGCTAAAAAGCATTTGCCCTCCCTCAAATATACTATGGATCTGTTCCAGAAGTTAACGCTTTAACAAATTTTGAGTTTCGATTCTTCCACATAGTATCGAGAATTGCAACCTGAATTTCAAAAATATCTCTTATACTTTGTCCTCCTTCAACTTTTTTTACTTCTTGAGCATCAAGCTCTACTAAATTTAAATTCTTTATATTATATAAATGTTTAATTTTAAAGTTTAAATAACACTAGCTATTAAAGATTTAATAAATTTTTAAAGTTTTATAATAAAAACAGACAAATTTATTAAAAAATGAGTAATTACTAGTATTAAAAAAGATGAAAATCCTCCATCTTTTCTTTTTTGAGCAGATAAATAAAATAAAAACATTAGGTAAAAACCCATTATTGTAGTAATTAATATACGAATAGGACTTTCAAAATGCCATAAACCAAAACAAAAAGCTGAAGTTAGACACATTAGTACTACACCATATTTTTTTTCTAGTATCTTTTTTTCTTTAAAAATCAAATAAAAAAGTTCTTGAAATAATAATGTTTCTATAAAAGGAGCTATAAGTAATGGTATAATCAGATAAAAAACTTCTTTTTGTGATACACTACTTGTTAGATTTGTTTCAAATTCAAAAGGGAACATTATATATAGTAAGTATGGTACTGCAATATTCAAAAGTATCCCTAAAATCGATGCAATAACTACAAAAGAAAATTTGTTTAGTTTATATAACTTTTTTAACAATTTGCAACATTTTTTAAAGCAACTCTATAACTAAATAGAGTTGCTATAATATATTATCCTAACATAACTCCTCCAGATCTATAGTATGCTGAATCTCTTGAGTAATTACTAATTACATAATCTAAAGCTTTTCCAGCTAGGTAACCAGCTACAAAATCTATAACTTTGTTGCCTCCCTCTATTTTTTTTACTTCTTGAATATTTAACTGAAAATAAAATTTTAGACCTCCTATTCGATTTTCATATAATTATTACTTTTTTTTTCAAAAGTAAATAAATTTATTATATAATTTTTCTTATTCATAACTAATTGTAAAAGCCGATTATAAATACTATTAAATTATTGGTTGCATGGATGAAAAATATTGGAAAAAAATAATTCTTTTTTAATTTCAATAACAAAAAAGATAAAACAATTAGGCTAAAACCTACAATAAATGTAACTAACACATATGTTATATTATAATTGTGAGAAATTGAAAAAAATAAAGAAATTACTACTATTATTAGTGTTTCTTTTATGGTACTAAAAGGACCTATTAAGTTATAAATAAAAGTAGGAAGCGTTTGAAAAAGAATTGTTTCAATAATTGGAACTAAAATAACAACTAAAATAAATAAAATAATATTATTTTCAATAAAACCAATATCTAAATTATTGGAATAATATTTATTGTTATTTTTTGATATATATATAACTAAAAATTTAAGTACAAATATTAGAGATATATAAAAAAAAT
>JAGOJI010000150.1 GCA_017995195.1 Cloacibacterium sp. | reverse complement strand
AAATTGCCAAAAAAATCTTATTGGTAGGCGACACCGACAAAGTTCCGAAAGTTTCTCAATATTTTGATAAAATAGAAATCAAAAAAAATAAAAGAGAATTTTACACCCATACAGGAATCTTACGAGGCGAGCGTATTACCGTAATGTCTACAGGAATTGGCACAGAAAACATTGATATCGTGATGAACGAACTCGATGCCTTAGTAAATATCGATTTAAAGAAAAAAGAATTTAAAACCGAACACTCTGCCTTACAATTATTTAGATTAGGAACTTGTGGCTCTGTGAATCCTGATGTAGAAGTAGACCAAATGTTGGTTTCTCAAAACGTAGTAGGATTAGACGGACTACTCCACTTTTATACCGATTATGAATTTGAGAACGAATTCAGCCAAAACTTTATGGCAAAATTTCCGTACGAGAAAATAAAACCTATGCTTTATTTTTCGGAATGGACGAAAGAACAACACCACTATTTTGAAGATGCCAAATATGTAGGAAATACAGCAACTTTCCCGGGATTTTATGCACCTCAGGGACGTCAATTGCGTTTAAAATCTACCGATGATCAGTTTTTGGAAGTTTTAAATGATTTAGGTGTTACCAATTTCGAGATGGAGACTTCTGCCATTTATGGTTTAAGTAAACTATTAGGGCATAAAGCCATTACCATCAACAATGTAATTGCCAACCGAAGACGCGGGGAATTTTCCGCAGACCACCATCAATCCGAAAAAAATATGATTGAATGGGTACTGGAAAGGGTTATTAAATAATCTATAGCAATATAGCAATCTAACAGTGTAACAATTTGAATTACCATTTTCTAAAATCATTGTTACACTGCTACATTGTTAAATTGTTACATTAATTTTACAATGGCAATCTTCCACATGATCATTTACCATTCCTGTGGCTTGCATGTGTGCATACATTACAGTAGAGCCCATAAACTTAAACCCACGCTTTTTCAAATCCTTTGCTAAAGCATCAGAAATTGCTGTGGTGGCAGGAACATCTTTTAACGTTTTCGGGTGATTTATAATGGGCTTTCTACCTACAAAACCCCAAATGTATGTAGAAAAACTCCCAAACTCTTTCTGCACTTCCATGAATTTTTGAGCATTATTGATAGTGGCCAAAATTTTCAATCGGTTTCTGATAATCCCTGTATCTTGCATTAATGCTTCCACTTTTTCAGGAGAATATTTTGCGATTTTTTTATAGTCAAATTTATCAAATACTTTCCTGAAATTTTCACGTTTCGCTAAAATAGTGTACCAACTTAAACCCGCCTGAAAACTTTCCAGAATGAGAAATTCAAAGATAGTTTCATCATCATAGATAGGTTTCCCCCACTCTTCGTCGTGGTATTTTCTGTATAAATCATCTTTTTCGCACCAGGCACAGCGTATTTTTTCCATTTGATAGATATTTATTAACTACAACAATACTAAAAATCACTATCAGTAGAGTATTTGTCATTCTAAAGAAATCTATGCAAATTCTGTAGAGATTCTTTTAGTACAATAAATTTCATGTTTATATTTTATAAAACAATGATAATCAGATTCATAAATATAAAAACTATATTAATTAAAAAAAACTGCCTCAGACGTTGTGAAACAGTTTTCTTAATATTTTTAATAATAAAAGTCTAAAACAGGCTCTTTAAATCTCAGTATTCATATCAAACTGTTCCAAATAATCGTGAACTCTTTTTAGGAATAAGCCTCCCAAAGAGCCGTCAACCACCCTATGGTCATAAGAGTGCGACATGAACATTTTATGGCGAATAGCAATAACATCTCCTTCGGAAGTTTCCAAAACTGCGGGTTTCTTCACAATCGCTCCTACTGCCAATATTGCTACCTGAGGCTGAGGAATAATAGGAGTTCCCATTAAATTACCAAAACTCCCTACATTGGAAATCGTATAGGTAGCTCCCTGAGTATCTTGTGGTGTTAATTTTTTGTTTCTTGCTCTATTAGCCAAATCATTAATTGCTTTTGCCAAACCACTCAAACTGAGTTGATCTGCATTTTTGATAACAGGAACTATCAAATTTCCATCGGGCAGAGCTGTTGCCATCCCAATATTGATATTTTTCTTTTTGATGATTTTATCCCCATCTACCGAAATATTAATCATTGGATAATCTTGTATAGCCTTCACTACTGCCTTTACAAACAAAGGCATATAGGTAAGTTTTTCACCTTCCCGTTTTTCAAAAACCGATTTATTCTTAGCTCTCCAGTTTACAATTCCCGTAACATCACTTTCAATAAATGAAGTGACATGAGGAGCAATTTGCTTGCTTCGGAGCATATTATCGGCAATAATCTTCCTCATTCTATCCATTTGAATGATTTCATCTCCTTCATGAGCAACTATTGGAGCACTTGGTGCCGAAACCGCAGCAGGCATTGCAACTGTAGCTTTTTCTTGTTTCTCAAGGGTAACAGCCGTATTCACTTTTCCTCTATTTTTCACAAATTCCAAAATATCTTCCTTGGTAATTCTGCCTTCAGCTCCTCTTCCTTTAATAGATTTAAGCTCAGCCTCCGAGATATTTTCTTCTTGAACAATAGATTTTACTAATGGTGACAAATATAAATCACTACCACTCCAGTCCTGCTGAGCAACAGAAGCAACTTTTAGTGGCTCTTCAAGAGTTTTTACCACTTCTGTATCGGGCTTTTGGGTTGATATTTCTTCTTTAGTCTCTGCTACACTACCTTCGCCTTCAATTTCCAAAATAGCAATAGGCTCGCCTACTTTGGCAATTTCATCTTTCTGTACCAATATTTTGATTATTTTTCCCGAAACCGGCGTAGGAACATCTGAATCTACTTTATCAGTAGCAATTTCTACGATACTATCATCTTCGTTTACTTGATCTCCTTCATTAAACAACCAACTGATTACTGTTGCCTCCATCACACCTTCTCCCATAGAAGGCAATAACAATTTATATTCTGCCATAGTTTTTTGCGTTATGTCTACAAATATAATGTTTTTGAATTTTTATCAGAAATAAATTGCACAAACTATTTATAAATGTAGGCTATAGATGAAAATTATATGATAAAAAACAGACTTCTCCATAGTTAGAATCTAAAATGTTAATTTTAAATTTGCATAACTTCAATAGCGTCCTAAATAAAAAAATAAGAAGGAATTAAAGTAACTCAAAGTATCTTTGAGGTTGTACAACAAAAAAACCTTCTTATGGATTCAAAATTAACATTATTTTCCCAAATCATTTCAAA
>JAGOJI010000068.1 GCA_017995195.1 Cloacibacterium sp. | reverse complement strand
TGCTCCAAAGAAAATTTGTCCTCCTGCTTTTCCTGCCCAATCTCCTGCTATTGCACCAAAACCGTTAGCTGCCAAACTCCCTAATGCTGCTGATAAAAACACCTGCTGAAAACTACCTCCTTGCATGAGAGATAATGCTCCTTGGGCTACTGCATGTGCTCCAGTCTGTGTCATGGCTCCTAAAGTAGTTTTTGCAAATTCTGTTGCTGCCTGATAACCACTTGCGGCGGTACTAAAACAGTTCCCTATCCCTGCCGTGACAGCTCCACTAACGGCTCCCCAAAACATAGATTTAAGTGCTCCGCCAAAACTCCATTTTCCTCCGCTTAATGCTACTCCTAATGAATAAGTAACTAAACCTATTGCTGCCCCAATAATTGCACCTGTTACTACGGTTGCCCAAAATGCACTCATCAATGGAGCCAAAAACAGAAAGAAAAACTCCCCATTGGGGTCGTTGTACATCAGCGGATTGTTCATCACATACCCGTACTTGTTATAGTTTTGGGTATTGTGTGGATCCCGGATGTTTTCATCGGCATTTAAGAATCTTCTTAGTAAAGGGTCATACAAACGACCGTTCATGTGGATAATTCCAACTTCTGAGAAATGTTCATAGCTCGTGTAACCTCGATCAATTAATAATTGATGATTGATAATTGATCCGTAATAATGGCTCCATTGCCAACTTTTAGATGGGGTTGCATGGCTTATTCCGCCAACGCCGAAAGTCCAATGGACTTTCGCCACATTATTCACTAATCCCAAGCATCAAAGTGTCTTTGTTCCACCGCATTTTCTGCTTCATCTGATATAGCTAAAATACTTCCCAAATCGAAGATTCGGCGATTCCTTTGAAAATATAAAAAAAGAATGAGCCAAATAATCCTTATGCAAAAATTTAAAACTCGCCTGCGCTTCGGTAAAGTCTTTCAAATATACATTTTCGGATTCATATGGTGAACCCCCAATCTTTTATCACTGCTACAGATCCACAACATCTCGAAGTATCTGATAATATAATATTTTACATTTTTTCAAATTCCTCAGGAAAAGCTATTTTATATTCTTCTGTTGTTTTAATAAATTTTAAGAACTCTAAAGAAATCATCAGAATTTTGTTTTTTTTATTTTCATCTTGAGTACAGTTAAAATTTTTAAAATTAATCTCATTTTTTGGCTCTTTAGAAATAGACAATATTATTTCTGAATCATATTTCCCTTCATATTCATTAAAACAGAGTTTTTCTTTTCTTAGTTTTAAATTTTTATAATTCTTATAAAAATTTAAAATCTCTTTATCAGAAACTTTAATATTCACAATTTTATTAACATCTGTTGTTGAGGTTTTTTCAAAAATTTTTAACTCTCCATTCAGACTATTATAATGTTTATAAGAGTAAAGCCCTCTATTATTATATGAATTTATATATAATAATAAATATAACTTGTTATTAGGTTGTACATTACATGAAAATAGAAATAGTACTAAAATTAAATAAAATAATTTCATCATACATAAATATTATTAATAACTCATTTTTCTATTAAATATAGGAAGTAACTTAAAATACTGAAGCATTATATTTTTTTGTTGGAATTCAGTTAAAAGACCAACTGTTAAATTAATATCACCCATAAGAACACCTTTGATATGTGATATGTGATATATTATTAATATTATTAACTTTAGCATACAGATGTTCAAGTTTATATATTGCTATGTGTTCAGTATGACCTAATCTCTCATCAAAATTAATTCTATAACCTCCTTTTGATTCGGTTGTTGGAATTTTAGAAAAAATCATCATTGCTTTATTTGTATAAGCATGAGCTGTTTCATGTACCATAACTTTAGCTAATAATTGATTGTTTTGTGCAGCTAAAGGAGCGTAATAAATATCTGATTTACCTGTCATAAAGTTCATTGGTGCAGTGTATCCAAGAACACCTTTTTCCCCTCCAACACTTAAGTGTCCATCAAATGTAGATGGCCCTACAATATCTTTTCCAACTCCATATTCCTTTATTTCAGAGCTTGAGAAATTTTTATATCTCATTTTCATTACATTTTGTTGCATTTCGTCATTGCTAATCGTCGGATCATATTTATAGTTATATGAATTTCCATCACTTTTTGTATATTTAGCTTTATTTGCTCCACTTGTGTAGTATTTTACAGCATAACTCACTGCACCAATCGCTCCTCCAATTACAGCACCTTTTAGCAAACCTTCAAAGAAATTTTCTCCATTAATAATTGAGGTAATTCCACCACTTCCCGCACCAGCTAACGCTCCATTTCCTACGCTTGCCCAAAAACCAGCAGAGCTAAAGACTTGTCCTAACGCTCCCGATACTGCTCCAGTAACTGCCCCCATAAATATAGATTTCGTAAAACCTCTCCAAGAAAAATTACCTGTAAAAGCTGCTTGTCCTAAATACATTCCTGCACCTATAGCTGCACCTATTAACAAAGCATTATCCATCGCTAAAGTTATCGGTAATGCCCACCATTGACCCGTAAGTACTGCTAAAAATGAAAAAATAAACCACTCCCCATTGGGGTCGTTATACATCAGCGGGTTGTTCATCACATACCCGTACTTGTTATAGTTTTGGGTATTATGAGGGTCTTGGATATTTTCGTCTGCATTCAAAAACCTTCGGAGGAGTGGGTCATACAAACGACCGTTCATGTGGATAATGCCAACTTCACTAAAGTGTTCATGGCTGGTGTAACCTCGATCAATTAATAATTGATGATTGATAATTGATAAATGATCCGTAATAATGGCTCCATTGCCAACCTTTAGATGGGTAAAATTCCCCCAAGCATCAAAGTGTCTTTGTTCCACCGCATTTCCTGCTTCATCTGATATAGCTAAAATACTTCCCAAATAATCTTTGTGTAAAAACACAAATTTCGCCTGTGCTTCGGTAAAGTCTTTCAAATATACAATTTCGGATTCATATGGCGAACCGCCAATGTATAAAATGTGTTTTTCTTGTCCGGTTTGGTTGTTGCGGATAATCTCGTAACTGCCGTCTTCACT
The DNA here is from genome assembly GCA_017995195.1 of Cloacibacterium sp. Lineage (GTDB taxonomy): Bacteria > Bacteroidota > Bacteroidia > Flavobacteriales > Weeksellaceae > JAGOJI01. Next base: position 8,788 of record JAGOJI010000068.1, on the reverse strand, counting down.
ATAGTATTTCGTGAAAGCCCCATCGGTATTTTCATTAAAATTACCTCCGTAAGTTGCCATTTGCCTCATCTCGGTAAGCCCGTAGGTAAAACGCACGTCTCCTTTTTCGCCATCTATGAAGATGGGGTCGTTGTTCTCGTTGTAGGAGATTTTCTGTATGAGGTTGTTCAGGTAGTTTTGTTCACCCGCTACGTTGAGTTCTGTACCGGAAGGGCGATACACGGATTGTGTATTTTCGAACTTGATGTGCCCTACTTGGTCGTTCTCTGTGATTCTTCCTTTTTCATCGTAGGTATTGAAGGACATATTCCCGGTTTTGGGATTGGTCCAGTTTACCAAGCGGTTGTTATCATCATAAGTAAATGTTTCTATAATGTTCAGGTCACCGCCTCTGGTTCTGCTGTTGAGCTCATTTTTGATGGCATTGAAACTGTAGCCCAATTGCAACAGAGTGGCTCCGTTGCCGGTATTTACATGCGAGACATTGCTCAGGAAGTTATTGGCATCGTAGGTATTGTTTACTTCGGCGGCTCCGAGTCTGGCTCTTTTTACTTGTCCTTTGGCATTGGTTTCCTGTAACTCCCAAAGGGTTTTACCGCTTGTTTTTTCTTTTACCTGCAGTAGGTCTCCACTCCATGGGCTGTATACGTTTTCTATGATTGTTTTGGTGTATATGCCCGAAGAGTACAGTCCTTTCTCGTAGGAAATGACTCTCCCCGTGTTGTCGTAAGTAACGGCTTTTTTTACAAAATGCTTTCCGTTGCTGTTTTCTCCGGAAGAAAGCACTCTCCCAAAGGCATCGTAATTCACATAAGAGGAATAGGCTCTGCCGTTGGCATATCCGTTTTTAAGGGTAAGCATTCCTTTGGCATTATAGGTAAAGGAAATGCTCTTATCGGTAGCTACACCATCGTTGGATTTTTCTAATACGTTTTTCAGTTGCCCCTTGTCGTTGTAGGCGTAAGATTTGTAGCCTTTAGGGCTTATTTCTTTGGAAATAGCTCCGAAGTAACCCTGATACTCGAATTTGTAAAGCCCATTGGATGGGTCATGAAATTCGATTTTCCTACCCCAATGGTCGTACTTGGTGGTTACAATATTGCCGGCATAGTTGGCGGCAGTATTTTCTCCGGCAGCATTGAAAGAGAAGTTTATACTGCCTCCTTTGTCGGTAGAGGTAACCACATTGCCTACGGCATCGGTAGTTTTGGAGGTGGTTCTTCCGTATCCGTTGAGCTCTTTTACAAAGGTGGTTCTCCCACTGATGGAGGTTTCCATCTTTTTACCATTGAAAGCGGTAGCGGTTACTTTGGCAGGGAAAACGCTGTCATCGTAAGCTATAGTATTCCATACAGGAGAGGATCCGTCTTCGTAAGGTTCGCTTTCTGCTATCTTTCTACCCAAAATATCGTATACTGTAATCTGGGCAATGTAACTTCCGGGCGAGAAACCTTTGGTAAGGGTTTTGTACTGCTGCCCAATTCGGTTGGTATAGGAATGCTTGATATTTCCCGTAGGGGCATATTCGGTAACTATGGCATCACCATTTGTTGCATCTTTTTGGTAAGTATAAGTTGTAGTACCTCCCAAATTAGTTTTTGAGGTTAGCAGTTTTCCCCAATCATCGTAGATATTGGTAAGGGTATTTCCCAATGGATCGGTCTGCGTACGTACTTGCCCCCAATCGTTGTAAGTAATAGTAGTTTCTAACCCGAGATTGTCTGTTTTCTTATTCACAAATCTACCCAATGCATCGTATTCGGTTTTAGCGATCTGAGGGGCATCACCTGTTTTGTTGGTAATAATTTTCTGGATAATGTTCCCAAAGCCATCGTAGGTATAGGTATCCATCACCCAATCGTCCCCAATGCGGTCGTAGGATTTTTTAGTTTTCAGCAGGTTGTTCTCGTAGGTGTATTCTTCCTTAGCTCCCTTGGTATCGCCATAGGCAGAGAGGCTTTCTATTTTGGTTTCGGGTCTTCCTATAAAGTAGTCTTTGCCCTCTCCCGAAGGGTTGTGCAGATAAGAAAGATCGGTAGATGAAACTGCAAAACCGCCATTGATAGTGGTAGTGGTTTTGGAAGGTAAATAATAACTGCCGTATTGTACCTGACTAACGGTGGTAATATCCTTAATGAAATCTTTTTGTGTTGTTTTTACCGGAACAAGAGCGGTAACGAGCCTGTGTTTGTCGGCATCGCTATAAGAAGTGACTACAGCATTGTTCAGGAGGTATTCGGTTTGGTACTCGGTTTGTTTTAGAGAGATGAGCTCGGTATTTCCGAATGAAATATTGGTAGGGAATATCTTGCCCTCGTCGTTGGTTTTAATGCTCCATTCGTATTTCGGCACGGCATTGTTGAGTGGGTCTATCTCGGCACCGCTCCATATTTTGGTATTCTCGAATCCATCGGCATACCACGAAGAACGAGCTGTTTTTCGGAAACCTATCATGCCTTTGCCATGCAGATTAGCAATGAATCCGCGGTAACGGAAATCTTGTTTTCTTGGAATATAGAAATTGGTATATTGCCTTAGCTGAGCAACTGCATAGGATTGGGATACTTTATCCATCTCCATATACGGATATTGCTCTTTCTTGACAGCGGCATAAAACCCGGGATTCACAACAGGATCCAATTCCTTATATTCTACCTCCGTTTTCAAACCACCTTGGGTGATGGAAGTGAGGCGAGATATTGTTGGTAAATGAGAAAAACTGACAAATTCAATTTGATGACCAGGAGCCATATTTCTGAATCCATTATTATCTCTATTAGGCTTCCCAATAGCAATAACCTGATTGTTATTCCTATTTAATGTCAATAAACTAAATGGAATAACTTGCTTAGGATAATATTTTGAGAAACTTTTTGTACAGTAATAATTTAAATTACTATCTGTCTGTGTATGACGAGTATACCTAAATCCACCTACAGTAGTACTTAAAGTGGAATGTAACGAATATATATCTATGTTTAAATCTGTATATTCATCATTAGCATGTGCTTCCCATAAATGAGAAGAAATTTTTACCGCAGTAACAATAATATCTGATTTTCCATCATTATCTAAATCTCCTATAGAGTATTGATAGTATCTTATCCCACTATAACTACAACCACTTTCAAGAAAAGTATTATGAGTATCCTGCCATAGAATATCGGTTTCTGCATAAAAAGTAATAAAGTTATTAATATAAAATTTTTCGAATACTGTACCATTCGATAAATATAAATCCCAATTAGAACTTCTATTAGATTGGGGAATTAAAATATCTGTCTTTCCATCTCCATTATAATCGCCAAATAATCCCCTTTTATACAGTGAAGAAAGTTGTTGTCCACTGAAGCTTTCTATTTGTTTTATTTGCCAACCATTAATTTGGTCATATTTGAAATTATAAATACTAGATATATTTCCATTATTGTTTATCTCCATGACATCTGTTAGCCCATCTCCATTATAATCTCCATAATATTTTGTATTACTACTTGTAAGCCCATACCTGTATAAACTATTATCAATAGTTTTATTTTGATCTAAATCAAAAACATATGATGTATAATAGTCTCTAGGACTATAATCACCCTGAAAATCAATGACACTAGGAGGATATACATCATAAATATCAATGTCTCTGCACCAAATATGTCTACTAAAGTTTATTAAAACCTCAGATATTCCATCTCCATTGAAATCGTGGCTTTCTATAGCTCCAATATATGTTTCCGAAGCGTTACAGTTAGGTTCGGGATAATCGTCAATACTATCTAAAATATGGTATTTTTCGTAGGGTATTGTTTTAGAATATTCAAAATTAAGTTTACCAGAGGTAATATTTATAGAATATATGGAAAAAATATAATCATATTTATCTGCTGCTGCACCTATTCTTTTGGTTGGAATAATTATAGCAGGATTATTATATGCATAGTTGTTATTTTTAAAACTTAAAATAGTTCCACGTCTAAATTCTTCTGCTGTAAACCAGTTTCGGTCATAGCTTAATTTCACCTCATTATCTGAACGATATATAGATTTTTGGTATACAAGATTTCCGTCATTAGTATACTCTAAATAATCTGTAACTCCATCCAAATTAAAATCAGCATATTTTCTATTATTATTGTCTGATAGATATGTTCTAAATCTATAACTATCACTTGAAGAAGGTAGTTTTTCATACTCAAACACTACCGGATTTGCCGCATGTCCTTTTGAGTTGTACTCGGTAATCTTATCTACAAACTGATAGTTGGTGCCATTGATGTCTTTTTTATAGGCTATTTCATATTTTTTAAAGGGACTGTCATTGGTATAAACCGCCACACTGGATAGCAAATTGTTTTGTAAGAAAGAAAGTCCTTTTACATAGGAACTTTCTTTTAGTTGTCTTAAGGCATAGTTAAACGAAATCTTGTTAATATGGGCTTTATTTATTGTTTCGTTTCCGCCCCATAACACAGTACTAATAAGTGCAACATTATTATCTTGTGTATAGTTATACGTAATATAATTTCCTTGTGCATCTTTCCATTTTACAATATTGTACTCTATAGGCGTTCGGGATTCCGGAGTACTTCCGTACCACGCTTGCGATCCGTCCTCAAACGTAACTTCAAAATATACAGGACCTTGCCATTGAAATCCGTTTAGAGCCCCCAAAGATTTTATTTTGACATTAGAATATTTTTCGGTAACGTATTCTGCTCCGTCTTTGCCATATTCTCCGGATTTTAGGATTAATCGCTGACCATTAAAACTATAATAATCGGAATAGTCGAGTTGCACTCCTTTTACTTCGCCATCTTTGTCTATGGTTCTGCCCATTCGGCTAATGCTGGTAATCCCGGAAAGACTCCAACCATAGCCGGCAATACCGTTTCCGCTACCACTGGTGTATACCAAGTTCATTTGGGGAGCTACACTTTTAACTCCCGGAGGAAGAGCAATAGGCAGGGTATACTGCAATTGTCCTCCTCCATTGACTTCGATACTGCCTTGGGTATCGTGAAAATTCCCAAAACCAACCTGACCGAAAGGATTGGTACTTCCGGCATCGGAGTCGGTAGGTCCACCACCGGAATGATCGGAAGATTCTCCAATTTTGGCAACAAAAGGGTTCACAGCATCTGCCTTGGCATGAAAACCATTGGCAAGGATAACTGCCTGAGGGTCTGATACTGTTCTGGAAGTGGTCTCGGGTTTATCCAAAATGGTTTGGGAGTATCCCGAAAGGCTTCCTACAAGTCCTACGATAAGAAAATATAGTTTTTTCATGTGATTCTTGGATTAATGGTTGGTAGTTTGGTAGTTGGTATATGGTAGTAGTTGGTAAAATTTATAACTTGATAATCATACTCAAACTTCACAACTTTACAATCTACTACTCTTTAATAATATTTTTGGTTATTTTTCTTCCATCTTTCAGAGAGAAAGTGAGTACGTACACGCCCATGTAGTACCCGGACATATTGAACTGTATTTGCCTGTTGAGGTTGGGACTGTTGTTTTGCTCGAACAAGAAAGCCATTCTGTTGTTCTCGAAAAGCGAAATACTATGGATTAAGGCATCGTTTTCGGTATCCCAATCTATGGTAAGGAGCTCCTTAACCGGCACAGGATATATCCTAACACCTTTCCAAAAAGGGTCTTCATTGCTTTGTGAGTTTTTTTCCTCTACAGGAACTTCTATATCTTTTTGTGGTGGCGGTGGCGGTGAAATTATACCTCTACAGTATGTACAAGTCTTTCTAATAATTTGATTTCCAGCTTCATCATATTCAAAGATGATTTTTGTTTGTGCCTTTCCTAATGAAGTGATAAGGATAAAAAGAGCAAAAAGATGATATTTTCTACTGCTTTTTGCATGGGTAAATAGTAATGATTTCATAGGATTATTTTTTGGATTTTAGGGTGTTGAGTTCTTTTTGGAGCAACTCTATTTTTTCAGATTGTATCTTGAGTAGCTTATTCTGCTCAATGGAATATAGTGTAAGCTCTTCTATTTTCTGAAGTAGTAATTTTTGGTTTTCGCCTAGAGATAGTCCTTTTTCTATTACTTCTTTTTCAGATGGTACATTGGGTAAATGCCCGTTTTCAGAAATGTATTTTTCTACTTGCTCTAACGTAGGAAGCGGATAATCTTTCTTAAAAACAAAATCTGCCCAACCATTCAAGTCTACTTTTACTTCTTTGGCGTGAATCACTCCATTGACATCTAATTTATTTTGAGGGTTGGAGGTTCCTATGCCTACGTTGCCATCTGATGACCATATGCCATTAGTAAAATTTACATTTCCTTTAAATGAATTTTTATAAGGTAAATCCATTTTCGTGGAAGCAAGTAAAGGTTCATCAACAATTGTCCAAGCTGTATTAGCTGTGGTGTAGTTTGAACGAACTGAAAAATTTAAACAATAGGTTTGATCTTCTACGAATATGACAACATAATCACCACCATTATAATTTTCTTTACCAAGTATTATTTTGGGAGTGTGAGATCCAAAACTGCTAACAACAGAGGTTTCATAAAATTTATTTCCCCATACATACCAACTAATTTGAAGAGCTAAAGTATTACTTGCACCATAAGCATATCCCTCAATAATAACAGTTGGAAAATAAGAAGGAATAAAAGGAATATTGGTTTTTATTTTAACTCCATTTGTAATTTGAGCACAACCAGAATGATACTGTCCAACATTAAACAAAGTTTGTTGAGCACAGAAAAAGAATGAGATACATAAAAATATAAAAGATAGATTTTTTTTCATAATTATTTATTTTGATAATTTTTTTATTAATTTTTCCATTCTAATAATTTTTTTATTCTGCTCAATAGAATATAGTGTAAGCTCCTCTATCTTCTGCAACAATTTAATCTGAAACTCCCCTACATTCACACCTTCTTTTTCCATTTGTTTGGCAGAAGCAATTTCAGGGAGGTGTTTGTTTTCTTTGATATGTTTTTCTACTTCTTCCAAGGTAGGGAGTTGATAATCTTTCTCAAACACAAAATCCGCCGTAGGAGTGGTGGTTACTTTTACTTCTTTGGCTTCGAGTTTGCCTTGGAGAGAAGCGTTGCCATCGTTTTTAAAAAATGATCCGTTTCCAATTTGTGTTCCTCCTTCAAAATCACCTCCATAATTCAACCACAATATGTCAGCATCACCATGAACGAGTGCTCTCTGATCTAAAAGATTTCCTTGTGCTCTGCCATCACCTTTTCCTAAACTTAAATCCGGCCCATGAACATATAAAACTCCCTTAACTGCTGTGGAGCCCGCAACTTCAAGTTTATACTGAGGGTTGGAGGTTCCTATGCCGACATTACCATATTCTTTAGTAATCACCACATTATTTCCAATAGTATTGATATATAATGGTGAACCTGCATGACTCTGTATCCACGAATAGCCATTATTTACTCCAAATCTTAAATTTGCTTGGTCTGTGTTACCAATTATAAAGCTTCCATTATTTTCATCATTCATATTAGAAACTATTTGGAGTTTTGTTTGAGGATTACTTGTTCCTATAACTATATTTCCATTTTTACCAGAAATCTGACTACTAAAAGGAGGTAGTGTACTACACACAATCCACCATTGACCATTAATAGATTTGTAATTACTAAAATCTTCTTCGCTAGTTACAACGCTACTGTATTTGCTAAAATCATTGTCTTGAAAATCCTGATGAAAATAGTTGCCCTTTATTGCCGCTTGAGCATGCCAAGCAGAATTTATCTGATTATTTGCATTATATTCTAAAGAATTGATTCCATCCCATGGAATTACCAATATAGAAAAGTCTACTCCTGGATTTTTTGCCGCAACCACAGCATAGCCTGTAGCTCTTGCATTCATCATTTGTTTTTCGGCAATTGTTTGAGAATTATAATTTATAAAGACTAAAAACGGGATTAAAAAAATAAGTTTTTTCATTTTTGTTCTTTTAATTTTTTGATTTCTGATTTTATCTCAATATTTTCTTTTTTTTAAATCAATAATATATAGTGTAAGCTCTTCTATTTTCTGTAAAAGTTTGATTTGGAATTCTCCTACATTCACACCTTCTTTTTCCATTTGTTTGGCAGAAGCAATTTCAGGGAGGTGTTTGTTTTCTTTGATATGTTTTTCTACTTCTTCCAACGTGGGGAGTTGATAGTCTTTCTCAAATACAAAGTCCGCCGTAGGAGTGGTGGTTACTTTTACTTCTTTGGCTTCGAGTTTGGCATCAATTTTTACCATGCCTGAGAAGGATGCGTTGCCATTTACATCAAGAAAATATTGAGGTTTCTTTCCTATTCCTATTTTTCCTTCGTCAGAAATAAGTAATGCATCAATGTAAGCTGAAGAATCGGAATTGTTTACTCGAAAAAAATAACCTCCTCCATAATATTTTGAAGGGCTTGAATCAGTTATTATAGCATCATTGAGATCTTTTCCCAAAAAAACATGTGTATGATCTGTAGTTGAATTGAACCTTACATGTCCAAGCACATCTAATTTAAAGTTAGGATTCGTTGTTCCTATGCCGACATTGCCCGAAACAAACATTTCCCCATCATGTTTTAAGGAAAAAGTAATATCATCACTACCCGTACCTGCAATGACATTTTTCATAAAGTATCTTGTAGGATTTCTAAGATGGTTAGTGTATGTCTTCAAAAGAAAGTGGACTTTTCCTTAGATAGTGTTTTCGGTTTTCAAATATAGTCGATAAAAACATTTTTTTTGCTTTTAAAGAAAAAAAATCATATTTGAAAAAGTTTAGTTTT
>JAGOJI010000149.1 GCA_017995195.1 Cloacibacterium sp. | reverse complement strand
ATGAGTCTCGTAGATCTTCAGATAATTTATTTTCTGCCGGTTTTATTTCAATAATTATATCAGCGCCATCTGTAGCGGGTAATTTTGTTTTAGTAACTTTTTTTCCAAATTTTATTTTACTCCAATAGCCTGCTACGGGCAATGGGATATTGTGTTTAATACAAACTTTTCTTAATCCATTATCCGACAAATTATACTCTTTACATAATTGTGTTAATGGAAATGACCATACTTTCTTGTAAAGTTCCTTCCTGCCGATGGTTATAGAGTTTTTCATTTTGCATTTAATTTGATGCAATAGTAAGATTACAAATTCTATAGATTTCCAAAAGTATCGAGTGCTGTAAATCAGTAAGTTATAAGAAACAACCCAATAAGGGACACACAAACTTCGATTTACTACGAGTAATTGGTGCCCATTATATAATAAATCTCTACAGCCTATTTTGTTCTAAAAATCATACCGGAAATGTTCATATAACATTACCATGGCCAATGTATCAAGTTCGCAATATTTTAATAGCGATTTTCGAAGTTCTGTCCTTTCATCAGTAGACATATCTGTAAATTGTAATTTCGAGTATGCTGTTAGTGCTGCACCTCCGTCCGCAATGGAATAGATATCAGACAATGTTTCTTCAATTTTTTCGCTATCCCAATTCTCAAAAAGTTTTGGTAATTGATGATACGGATTTATAACTTGACCATTATCAAAATTTAGCCAAATTTGATCATTAGAAAAATTTTTACTGGACACATTTATTTCAGCTAGTGGTTGACTGTATTTTGTTTTAAGAAATTTACTTGTATTTAAAATCGCTGGAAGAACATATTTTAAAGAATTGGAACCCTTAGTCAGGGGATTGTAATAATAGTTTAAGATAACTTTACGCAAATCTACCATGTCTCTCTCTCCTTCCCATTTTTCCACAGAGTTCTTACTTGAATGACTGATTGATTTCAGAAAGATAATAAGCCTTTCATCAGCTGTGCCCGGATCATCATTCATCTGCTTAATAATAGCGTTAATAATGCTATTTTCGTGATTCGCAAACCGAAAAATAGTTCCATTGTCATTTTCTAAGGCTCGCTTTAATGCTTCAGCAAATTTAAAATTTGGAAATTCTCCAGGATTATCATTAATATACTCAGTCATATGATCAACCCGACCATCTTCATGATATACATGATGTGAGAACTGAAATGCAACCTGCTCATAAGGTTTCCTTCCTTTCGTAAAAGGCAAAGCTACAGTACTTGTTTCAAAATCTATAAAATGAAGCGGAAATATCCAAGTGTCCATTTCAGCTCTTAGTTCATCAAGTAAAACAAAAGGTTGCAAATCATTTCTTACTGCTTTTTCCACCTGAATTACCTGCCGTTCTGTCCTCGATATTTTTCCCGCCTCGGGTTTCAGTTTCAAATCATCGGAGCTTAAGTCTTCCATTAAAATTTTTCCTTGGTCCAGTAAGCTCCCATCTCTGCAATCCCATATTTCTAAAATATTGGGCTTCTTAAATTCAGTTTCAGTCCAATTGAATTGCTTTTCAAAACAATATTTAAAGCCAGATAATAGACCGATTTCTTCTTCCAAAGAAGTAGCTTTAAATTCACAACCTTTGCAAGAGCTGTGCTTACTCGGCCAACCTGCATAAATGTTGCTGATATAACTATTTTGCAAAAAATCCACTGTTTCTTCAAAAGACAAACCATCAAAATAAGGATAACTGCCGCTCAAAATCTCATTGATTATATCATCTACATTCACTTCGCAGAGAACCGAATCACCAATTTGTTCTAAATTCTCTATTGTAAATTCTATTTCTTTTCGTGGATCTTTATCTTTCCGTATTCTAAACATTTGGTTGAGTCCGTCCACAGTTGCCTTTTTTGTTTTATCTGCTAACATGAAATATGCAGTAAAAGTAAACGTAGGGAAAGATTTTTGAGCGACGTATTTTTGGAATGCCAGATCAAAAAGATAAGGTTTCCACGCTGCCACGATACCCCCTTTTTTTCCGATTAATGCATATTGATCAGCAGAATCGTAAGATTTTGATTTTACTTCAATGAGTTTTATTGCAGAACCATCTTTTTTAACAATATCCGATCTTACAAATAAATTTTCCGTCGCAAATGCGGCTTCATAAAGACAAACATTTGTAGTTTCGAAATGTTGTTTTGTAATTTCTATGGCTTTGTCATATTCATAATTCTCGGCATCTACAAAAACGCCATTTGGATATTGAAGCCTTGCTAATGCTTCAACTTGAAAACCACCTTGTGCCAAAGCTTGCAAAAAAGAATCATCTACTTTTTTATTGGCATATTCTGCTTTACCGGTGAAGTAAAGTTATTTCCGGATTAGAAACTGTAAATCAAAAAATTATCATTTCTCCTGTATCAGATAGTTTTTCACAGCTTCAAAATCAACAGGAAACTCTACAGATTTCTTTTCTCTTTTATTAAAAGCTTCCAATTTTTCAGGAATTTCAATTTGCTCTTTCAGAACATCTTCTACCACTTCAACAAATTTCGCAGGATGAGCAGTTTCCAACAAAACACCAACAAAATCTTCATTTATTTTGTCACTCTGAGCTTGTCGAAGAGCCTGAAGTCCAAGATATGCAACTGCACCGTGTGGGTCAAGCGTATAATTAAAATCTTTTTTTACTTCTTGCATTGCTTTTTTCGTTGCTTCATCAGAAAAAGAATACGATTTAATTTCTTTTTTGAATTCCGAAACATCATTATTGAACAAGCTTTTCATTCTTTCAAAATTACTGGGATTGCCAACATCCATTGCGTTGCTGATGGTTTGTTTCGAAGGTTTTGATTCGTAATTCCCAGTTTCTAAAAACTTCGGGACTACATCATTTTCATTAGTTGAAGCTACAAAATGATGAATTGGCAATCCCATTTTCTTAGCAAAAAGTCCCGCTGTTAAATTTCCAAAATTTCCACTTGGAACCGAGAAAACAATCGGTTTTTTCAATTTTTGCAATTGTGCAAATGCCCAGAAATAATAAAATGATTGAGGAATTAATCTCGCAATATTGATACTATTTGCTGATGTCAAAGTGAATTTCTGATTCAATTCTTCGTCGGACAAAATCTGTTTTGCCAAAGCTTGACAATCGTCAAAAGTACCATGAATTTCCAAAGCTTTGATATTTCCGCCCCAAGTTGTCAATTGTTTTTCTTGCAACGGACTCACTTTTCCTTTTGGATAAAGAATATAAACTTCAATTCCTGGAACTCCGAAAAATCCTGAAGCGACCGCACTTCCCGTATCGCCGGAAGTTGCAGCAATTACTTTCA
>JAGOJI010000148.1 GCA_017995195.1 Cloacibacterium sp. | reverse complement strand
ATGTATGTCACAGTTATAAGGCTACTGATACCGCCTCGGGAATACAATCGAGCATTGATTATTTTAACAATCCAACCGGTGTTGATGTCAACAAGGATAAACTGAACCCTTATGTTTTCTCACAAGTGGGCTATGTAGAAGAGTTTGCTCCGCTGATAGGAGCCGATGTTACCATGAGGAACAATATGCAAATAAGAGCTATGTACAACCGCAACCGTATGTATATGCTGGGTTTGAAGAACCACACCCTTACTGAGGATTCGGGTTCCGAATACATTATTGGGTTTGGATATATTTTAAAAGACTTAAAGCTGAATTTCAGATTCAGAGGCAAGGAGAACAAAATTAAAAGTGATTTGAACGTAAGGGCCGATTTTTCTTTGCGTGACAACAAAACTAGAATTGCCAATATTCTCTTAAGCGATTCCCAGATTACGGGCGGACAAAGACTCATGGGAGTTAAATTCTCTGCTGACTACCATATGTCTCAGAATTTACAGATTCGGCTATTCTACGATCAATTAATGACCAAATACAAAATATCCACCGCTTTCCCGCTTTCTACTATTCGGGCAGGGCTTACGATAACCTTCACGTTTGGGGGGAATAATTTTTAGAAATATAGCAAAATAGGTAGTTATCATGAATTTTTATAATAAATCCCAACCGAAAAGTTGGGATTTATTTGTTTCAAAATTATCCTAAAAATATAGAAGAGTTTTTTGTAGGGGGGTAGAAAATTTCTGGAGATTCTTTCAATCATATCTTGCAAAATCTATAATAATTTGGTATTTCAAAGAATTTTACCAATTATTTTTTGACTGTAAATGATGATTTCAAAAACTGGATTTCTGTCTTTTATGAATCTCTAAATAGAAAAATGTAAGAATTATGGTTCATAAATAATTCTTAAAAAGCCACTCATTCTCTCTCTTTTATTCTCCAAAGGAATTCCTACTGCTCCTCCTATTACTAGGTTGTGGGACAATGCTACTCTCATTTGAGGTCTGAAAACCATAGTGAAATCTCCGTTATATATTTTTTTATTCAATTCCAAACCTACGAAATGTCTCGAATTAGGAATCATATAGTGGAAATTACTATTAATCTGCCAAGTTGTTTTAGTAAAATCTGTACCAAAAGTATGTTCGAAAACCGGTCCTGTATAAAGCATGGTGTGAAAATCCCTACCCCATCTTTTGGCAGCAACTATAAAGGGATTGTATACATTTCCTGTAAAAAGTTTTCCATTTTTGTATTGACTGAAGGTATTCAGTTTAAATTCTTGAATATAACCCAACGCCATTGAAGTACTATGCTTTTCCGACACCCAAAAAGTATATTGAGCGGCTAATTTTATTTCATCTAACTTGCTCGATGGGGTAACTCCCAAGTCAGAGGTAGACTGATAAAAAGAAAAAGGAAGCTCTACCTCCAATCCCAATCTATCCATAGGAGCCCACTCATATTCTATTAAAGGAGAAAATTTATAATAACCATCATAATCATGGATTCCCATGGCTATATTCCACTCTTTTTCGCCTTTTCGAGCTCCCAAATCTCTTATCAAGTCTATATAAAGAGGCTCTGCGTGAGTCACTTTTACCGGTAATTGTACGTCTGATATTGGATTTTTAGGTAAAACACTATCTTTTTTTATCTCTTGTGAAAATGAGAAATGAAAGAAAAGTAGGGTCGTCCATAAACTTAAATAGTTAAATGTTTTCATGAATCAAATTTTTTTAAAAATGTAAAAAATAAACGAAGTTTGTTTAGTAAACTGATTCTGCAAAGTTATTAACTTTAAATAAGTTGAGCTTTGCGTGAAATTTTACATTGTTTTTAAAGTGGATAATCATAGTAAGAATACTCTACAAGCATGAGGTGTACTATTATTTAAACATTAATCCAAAAGATTTTCTTAACTAAATGAAAATTTGTAGCTTAGCAATATTATAACAAATTAAACATGGCAAAAAAAACAAGCACATCGGGAATAGAAAAAATATTGAAAAAATTAGGAATTAAAGAAAATAATAAAGGCTCTTCCACCGGTTCTCAGTGGTTTTCGGGTGGAGAAAACATCGAAAGCTATTCGCCTACAGATGGTAATTTTATTGCCAAAGTAAAAACCAGTACAACAAAAGATTACGAAAAAGTCATAGAAACAGCCCAAAAAGCCTTTCAAGAATTTAGACTCATGCCGGCACCCAAAAGAGGAGAACTGGTAAGGCAGTTTGGCAACAAATTACGTGAGAATAAAGAGGATTTAGGAAGGTTGGTTTCCTACGAAATGGGAAAATCTCTACAAGAAGGTTTAGGCGAAGTACAGGAAATGATTGATATTTGTGATTTTGCCGTGGGACTTTCCCGGCAGTTGCATGGTTTTACCATGCACTCCGAGAGACCGGGGCATCGTATGTATGAGCAGTATCACCCAATGGGAATTGTGGGGATTATTTCTGCATTCAACTTTCCTGTGGCGGTTTGGGCGTGGAATACTGCTTTGGCATGGATTTGTGGCGATGTTACTGTTTGGAAACCTTCGTCCAAAGTCCCTTTGTGTGCTATAGCGTGTCAAAATATTATTGCTGAAGTACTGAAAGAAAACAATATGCCTGAAGGTATTTCTTGCTTGGTAACGGGAAATGCCTGTGGAGATTTAATAAATAATGACCACCGTATTCCTTTGGTTTCCTTTACGGGTTCTACACGAGTTGGTAGACATGTATCGCAAACGGTAGCAGCCAGATTTGGTAAAAGTATCTTGGAATTGGGAGGTAATAATGCCATTATAATTTCCAAAGAAGCCGATTTGGATATGTCTATTATAGGAGCCGTATTTGGTGCGGTAGGTACAGCAGGGCAAAGATGTACCTCCACAAGACGACTCATTATTCATGAAAGTGTGTATGAAGAAGTGAAAAACCGATTAACAAAGGCTTACAAACAATTGAAAATAGGAAATCCTTTAGATGAGAAAAATCACGTGGGTCCGCTAATAGACAAAGGAGCGGTACAAGACTACCTGAACGCCATAGAAAAATGTAAAAAAGAAGGAGGAAAATTTATCGTAGAAGGTGGTGTTTTGAAAGGAAAAGGATTCGAATCGGCATGTTATGTAAAACCTTGTATTGCTGAAGTAGAGAATCACTATGAAATCGTTCAGTCGGAAACTTTTGCTCCGATTTTGTATATCATGAAATTTAAAACCATAGAAGAAGCCATCGCTATGCAGAACGGTGTTCCACAAGGGCTTTCATCGGCAATTATGACCCAAAACCTCAGAGAGGCAGAATTATTCCTTTCTCATGCAGGTTCAGATTGTGGTATTGCCAATGTAAATATAGGAACTTCCGG
>JAGOJI010000067.1 GCA_017995195.1 Cloacibacterium sp. | reverse complement strand
GTATCATTGTAGTACTCTATTTTCAACATTCTGAAAAGATGGAAGCAGCGTATGGACTTTCGATTACCGTAACTATGTTGATGACTACCGTATTACTTATTTATTATTTAATGAAAAAGATAGTCAGTCCTTTATTCATCGGGTTGTTTGCTGTAGTATACATTACCATAGAGGTAGGGTTTTTTAGTGCCAATATCATTAAATTCTTTGATGGTGGTTGGATTACCGTTGTATTAGGCGGGTTCATAGGCATCTGTATGTTTGCTTGGTTTAATGGTAGAGCCATTAAAACACGTTTCATAAAATTTGTGAAGCTTGAGAACTACATCTCTACAATTAAAGATATGAAGTTGGACGAAACTATACCTAAATACGCAACCAACTTAGCTTTCTTTAGTCGTGCACAAAAACATGATGAGGTAGAATCTAAAATTATTTATTCCATTATTCGCTCACAGCCCAAAAGAGCTGATCATTATTTTATTCTGCACATTACCAATGCTGAAGATCCGTATACTTTTCAATACGAAATCGATGAGATTTTGCCAGGAACAATCTATAAAGTAAACTTCATTTTAGGATTTAAAGTAGATCGAAGAATCAATGATTATTTTAGTCAAGTAATTTCAGATATGACGGATCAAGGAATCATTCCGGATAGAAGTAGCCACCCTTCTCTAAGAAATCACAATATACCGCCGGATCTGAAGTATGTGATTATAGATAATGTATACATCAATGATTTTTTACTTACTGTAAGAGAAAAAATGATTCTGAATCTTTACAACTTTGTTAAATATTTAGGAAACAGTGATTTCAAAGCCTTCGGATTAGCAACACACAATGTTGCCGTAGAATCTGCACCACTTATGGTTCAGCCTCTACAGGACAAAAAAATCACTCAAAAAGCTTTTATTCGATACGATTCGTAAAACACGAAAGTAAAGTTAAAGTCTTATTGTTGCAGGATAGTTTCTTAGAATTATCCTGCAATTTTTAGTATTAACAATGCTAGTTTATAATCTGAGGGTTATATTTATCTTCTTTAGTCTCAGGATTTATAAAGAAATTAAAAAGACTTTAGTTACTTTTTTGATAAATTTTAATACGTTTGGCGAGACATTATTCAAATATTCACAATAATTCAAAACAATTTTCCCTAAATTTGTTACCTAATCATTAAGAATGGAATCCGAAAAAAGAGAACAGAATATTGGAATTATTAAGGACGTTTTACGCCAGTATCTTAAAGATAAAAACTTTAGGAATACACCTGAACGTTATACAATTTTGGAAGAAATTTATAATTTCGACCACCACTTCAACGTAGACGATTTGTATATTTTACTGATTCAGAAAAAATACCATATCAGTAAAGCCACGGTGTATAATAGTATAGAAATTTTTTTGGATGCAGGACTCATTCGCAAGCATCAATTTGGTGAAAAAACACTTACTGGTTCATCTTACGAAAAATCTTATTTCAACAAACAGCATGATCATTTGGTAATTTATAAGGAAGGTACAGACAAAGAAATAAGCGAAATTATAGAGTTTTGTGATCCACGCATTCAAACCATCAAGGAGTCTATAGAAGAAGCATTTGGTGTAAAGATAGACTCTCATTCTCTTTATTTTTATGGACATAAAAAGAAAGATTAGCACATGAGAAAATTCTTTTTATTCTTCGGTCTGTTAGTAGGTATGATAACCGTAGCACAAGTAGATCCTCTCAATTCTAAGCAAAATTTGGTAAAAGACCCTTATTTTAGGCAAAATACGAACACAAAAACGACTTCTCCGGCTCAAAAAGTAAAAGTAATTCATGCTGATCTAACTCAAAAAATGCCTAATATGTTTAAGGGCAACACCTTTATGTCGGGAAGTGTACATCTGGAACACCAAGGTTCTACACTAAAAGCTGATACTGTTGTATTTTATCAAGAAGAAAACTTTGTAAAAGCTATTGGAAATGTAGAGTTATTAACCTCAGACGGTAACCGAATTACATCAGGAGAAATGGAATATGATGGCAATACCCAAAGAGGAATTGCTCGAAAAAATGTTATACTTACGGATCCCAAACAAACCATAAAAACTGAGACACTCTATTACGACAGGATTCCCAATACTGCTTATTTTAATACCGGAGGAACCATTACCGACGGAAGCGGAACCATGTACAGCAAAGTAGGAACTTACTACATCAACGAGAAACGAACCGATTTTTCGGGGAACTATACCATCAACAATGCTGAATATTTGGTAGAAGGAAGCAACATTAAGCAATATGCCAATACCAATACAGCAGAATTTTTCGGACCAACCACCGTAACCAACAAAAAAAATCCACAAAACTACGTATATACCGAAAAAGGAAAGTATTTAATGACTTCTAAAGAAGTTTATCTCAATAAAAACTCCAAGATTTACTACAACGGCAAAGTACTTTTGGGTGATGCCATGTATTACAATCAAAATACAGGCTTCGGCAAAGCCGAAGGAAATGTAACCCTGAAAGATCCTAAAGAAAAACGCTATATAAAAGGAGGCTATGGAGAAATCTACGAAAAAAAAGATTCTACCATGATTACCAAAAATCCATATGCCGTAAAAATTTTAGAAAAAGATTCTATGTATTTTGCGGCAGAAAAATTTCTGACTTTTCAGAAGTTAGATGAAAAAGAAAAGGTAAAAAAATCTTTCCTAAGAGCTTTTCATAAAGCAAGAATGTTCAAATCCAATGCACAGGCAAGAGCAGATTCGTTGAGTTTTAATGAAACCGATGGAATACTGCATTTGGTAAGAAAACCCTTCTTGTGGAGCGGTGAAAAACAAGTTTCTGGTGATGAAATCAAGGCTTTTTTTGATACCAAAAAAGAAAATATAGACTCTCTAAAAGTTATAGGAAATGCCTTTGCCATAAGTAAAGTAGATTCTCTTAACAGAAAAGACGAGTTCAACCAAGTAAAGGGAAGATACATGAGTGTCTATTATAAGGATAACGAGATTTCTTTAGCAAAAGTGATAGGCAATGCCCAAGCCATTACCTATGCCGATAGTGAAGACGAAAAAACCAAAGAAGTTACCCGAATTGGTATCGCTCTTTCTACTTGTGGGGAAATAGATGCTCTTTTCGAAGAGCGAAGGGTACAAATAATTGCCTGCAACATAGGAGCTAACTCTGATATATACCCTATGAGCCAAATTGCTCCGGAAAAAAGAAAATTCCCCGATTTTAACTGGAATACAAAAGACCGACTACGAAAATGGAAAGACATTTTCCTAGACACGCCCAACTACGAAGAAATACAGTACGAAACCGATGCCTCTCTATTTGAAAAAGCAGAGAAAGAACGAAAAAAATTGGAAGAAAAAAATAAACCAAAAACCATAAAAAGAACTCGTAAATAATTTATTATCAAGGTTTTTCAGTGTAAAATAATGAAACAAGATTTTTTTGAATATCAAGCACAAACTACACCCTTCGCATCTGGATTTGAAGTAGAAAAAGCCGAAGGCTGCTACATTTATGGAAAAGACGGTAAAGCCTACTTAGATTTTGTAGCAGGCGTTTCCGCCAACACCTTAGGACATTCTCACCCCAAGGTCATCAATGCCATCAAAGAGCAAGCCGACAAGTATCTTCACGTAATGGTTTATGGTGAGTACGCTCAAGAAAAACCTGTAGAGCTGTGTAGGCTTTTGGCACAGTCTACACCCAACCCTTTGGAAGTTACTTATTTGGTAAACTCCGGAGCAGAAGCCATTGATGGAAGTTTGAAACTAGCCAAGCGCTATACCGGCAGAGAGGAGATTATATCTTTCAAAAATTCTTATCACGGCAATACACATGGAGCGCTAAGTGTATCGGGAAACGAATTTCATAAAAGAGAATTTCGCCCGCTTTTGCCTATGGTAAACTTCATTAATTTTAATGATGAAAAAGATTTCGATAAAATTACCGAAAGAACGGCCTGTGTTATTGTAGAAACTATTCAGGGTGCAGCAGGCTTCATTACCCCTCAACCTAATTATTTCAAAAAACTAAAAAACAGATGTCAGGAAGTAGGAGCATTATTGATTTTAGATGAAATTCAACCAGGATTTGGGAGAACAGGAAAGCTATTTGCTTTTGAACATTATGGCATTGTTCCCGATATTTTAGTTATGGGAAAAGGCATGGGAGGCGGTGTTCCTGTAGGAGCTTTTATGAGTAGTAGAGAAATTATGAAAAGTCTTTCTTTTGCTCCAAAATTAGGACACATTACTACTTTTGGTGGCAACCCTCTGATTGCAGCGGCAAGTCTTGCAACTCTACAAGAGGTTTTAGAAAGTGGTTTAATGAGTGAAATAGAAGAAAAAGAACAACTATTTAGAGAGCTTTTGGTGCATAGTAAAATTAAAAATATCAACGGAAAGGGTTTGATGTTAGCAGTAAATTTAGAAAACCCGAAATACTGTCTCGAAGCTGCCCAACGCTGTATGGATAATGGTTTGGTAGTATTCTGGCAACTCTACCGAAACGAATATTTAAGAATTTCCCCACCCCTAACCATTAGCAAAGAAGAAATAAAAAAAGGCTGCGAAATCATCTTAAAAAGTTTGTAAAAACTCTTGGTAACTTTATCCTCATTATATCAAAATGAGGTTAAATTGACACTTAATAATTGATAATTAACAATTACCCCATGGATCATTCCAAGAAAAAGGCAGCAATAGGATTTATATTCATTACCTTACTCATAGATATTACGGGTTGGGGAATTGTAATTCCTGTGGTTCCTAAGCTCATTGAAGAACTTATAGGAGGCGATGTAAACACGGCGTCTACTTATGGAGGTTGGCTGAGTTTTGTGTATGCGTCTATGCAGTTTGTTTTTGCATCGGTACTGGGTAATTTGAGTGATAAATACGGAAGGCGTCCTATCATACTTTTTTCTTTATTAGGCTTTGCCATCAATTTTTACATACAAGCATGGGCTCCTACTATATTTTGGCTGTTTGTCGGTCGGTTATTTTCGGGGCTTACAGGAGCAAGTATTACTACTGCAAGTGCTTACATTGCAGACATTAGTGATGATAGCAATCGTTCCAAAAATTTCGGAATGATAGGGGCAGCTTTTGGTTTAGGATTTATCATTGGACCTGTTTTAGGAGGTTTGTTGGGGCAATATGGTTCCAGAGTGCCTTTTTATGCTGCATCGGGGCTGTGCTTAATTAATTTTGTGTACGGTTATTTCGTTTTGCCCGAGAGTTTGGCTAAAGAAAATCGCCGTGAGCTCAACTGGAAGCGTGCCAACCCGATAGGTTCTCTTTTACAAATAAAAAAACATCCGGAATTAATTGGTTTGGTATTTGCGTGGTTTCTGGTTTATATTGCCAGCCATGCCGTACAAACCAATTGGTCTTATTTTACCATGTACAAATTCCGTTGGGACGAGCGAATGGTAGGTATTTCTATGGGAATGATGGGGGCAATGACCTTACTGGTTCAAGGAGGCTTAATCCGTTATATCCACCCTAAAATAGGGAACGAACGCAGTATTTTCTACGGAATTACCTTCTATTGTATTGGTATGATTTTGTTTGCATTTGCCACAGAAGCATGGATGATGTTTGCCATTTTGGTAATCTATTGTTTAGGTGGTATTGCCGGTCCTGCTCTACAAGCCGTAATTTCAGCGAACATTCCTGCCAACGAACAGGGAGATTTACAAGGAGCTTTGGCAAGTGTCATTAGTATTACTTCTATCATAGGGCCTCCACTAATGACCAATATTTTCTACTTTTTTACTCGAGATGAAGTGCCTTTTAAATTTGATGGAGCCCCATTTTTCTTAGGATTTTTACTCATGGGAAGTAGTGCTGTAATTGTGAATCGTGTTTTTGGCAAGAAAAAGTAATCTATTAAGTCGCAAGCTGCTCAACCTTCATGGTTTTAATCTTACTTGAATCTTTAAATCTTAATAATAAATATCAACAGATAAAAACCCGAAATCGAGAAATTGCTTAACTTTGTGTCATGGAAACTCAAAGTTATACTGCAAAAGATTTTGCATCCAACCAAGAAGTAAAGTGGTGTCCGGGTTGTGGAGACTATTCTATTCTGAAACAAGTTCAGAGTATTTTACCTGAAATAGGTATTAAGAAAGAGGATATCGTTTTTGTATCGGGCATCGGGTGTTCATCGAGATTTCCTTATTATATGAATACTTACGGTATCCACAGTATCCATGGACGTGCACCGGCTGTAGCAACCGGACTCAAATTGGCAAATCCTTCTCTTAATGTATGGCTTGTTACTGGCGATGGTGATGGATTAAGCATTGGAGGTAATCATTTTATTCATCTCATGAGAAGAAATTTGGACGTGAATGTTCTTTTGTTTAACAATGAAATTTACGGATTAACCAAAGGGCAATACTCGCCTACTTCCAACCAAGGTTTGAAAACTAAATCCTCCCCTTTTGGAGTTATTGATCATCCTTTTAATCCTCTGAGTTTGGCATTGGGAAGTGGAGCTACTTTTGTATCCAGAGCTTTGGATAGAGAGCCTAAAAATCTACGTTCGGTATTGTTGGAGGCTCAAAAACACCAAGGAATCTCTTTTGTAGAAATCTACCAAAACTGTGTTATTTTTAATGATGGCGTTTTCGATGAATTTACCAACAAAGAAACCAAGGATAATAGTAATCTTTATGTAGAGCACGGAAAGCCTCTAAAATTTGGCAAAGACCTGAAAAAAGGAATTATTATAGAAGGATTGGAACCTAAGATTGTAGACCTTACTGAAGGTTTTGATGAATCGAAACTATGGATACACGATGAAAACAACATTTTAAAAGCTCAGATTTTGGTAAAGTTCAGTTTAGATGAAGGCTTTTTGGATTTCCCAAGACCTTTTGGTGTTTTTTTTAAAACTAATCGACCTTCTTACGAGGAGCTGTTTACCCATCAGGTAAAGGATAAAGTAAAGCCTGATATGCAAGCCATTTTGAACGGGGACAATACCTGGGAAGTTCTGGGATAAATTTTGTATTTTTGCCGTCTTTATGGAAAGAGTCGCCTTTATCATCAATCCTTTTTCATCTAAGAAAAACTATCATCCTTTTTTAAACGAATTAAAAAAAAAGGTAGAAAATCCATTATTTATTGTTTCCGAATCTATAGAGCATACACTGGATTTTATACAAGAAAATTTTGATAAAGTAGATGTTTTTGTAGCAATGGGTGGAGATGGAACCATCTCTACCGTAGCGAGGCAAATTATTGATACAGAAAAGATATTGGCTGTTTTCCCTGCGGGTTCTGGAAATGGCTTTGCCAACGAAACCCATTTTGATAAAGATATTACTGCTTTATTTTCAAAAATCAAACAAAGACAGCATCATAGTATTGATACATTTTTGGTAAATAATCATTTCTCCATCAATGTTTCGGGAGTAGGTTTTGATGCAGAAGTAGCAAAAAATTTTGAGAAAACAAGCCGGGGTTTTAGTAATTATATCAAAACAACCATCAATACTTTTTTTAAATACCAGCCCATTTCTATAGTATTCGAAGAAAAATACCAAGAGCACAACGGCGAATACCTTATGGTAAATATAGCCAATACCCGTCAATTTGGGAACAACGCATACATAGCTCCTTTAGCAAGTACTACAGACGGATTGGTAGATGTGGTTTTGGTAAAAAAAATGCCTTTTGTGGAAACCATTCCTTTTGCTCTCAAAATGTTCAACAAGACCTTGAAAGACAACGAATACCTTACTTATATTTCAACAAAAGAAATTTCTTTTTCGGTAAATTCTAATACATGGCATTTAGATGGCGAATACAAAGAAGTAAACGCTCCGGTTACTATAAAAGTTCTACCAAAGAGTCTAAGGATTCTGATTTAAAAAAAATTCTTCCTTACACGTTCTTTTCTAAGCTAGCCACTAATCAATAATTATCAATTCATAATTATACATTATTTTTGTCAGGTGAATCTTAATCTCGAACTTCAACTTAAAACCCTTCCTTCTCAGCCCGGAGTTTACCGTTATTACGATAAAAACGGTAATTTGCTCTATGTGGGAAAAGCAAAAAATCTAAAAAAAAGAGTTCTATCTTATTTCAATAAAAATATTTCGGGGAACAGAACCCGCATTATGGTTTCCAAAATTGCAAAATTAGAAACCACTATTGTCAATAGTGAATATGATGCTCTCTTGTTAGAAAACAACCTTATCAAGGAGCATCAACCGTTCTACAACATTATGTTGAAAGATGATAAATCTTATCCTTGGATTTGCATTAAAAACGAAAATTTCCCGAGAGTTTTTCTCACAAGAAACATTATAAAAGACGGCTCAGAATATTTTGGACCTTACGCCAAAGCCAAACAAGCTAAGGTTTTGATAGATGTCATCAAAAACTTGTACAAACTCCGCACTTGTAACCTTCTTCTATCACCAAAAAAGATTGATGAAGGAAAATACAAAGTATGTCTGGAATATCACATCAAAAACTGCCAAGGAGCTTGTGAAGGATTGGAAAGTGAAGAAGAATACAACAAAAAAATAGAAGCTATAAAAGGCATTATTAAGGGAGATTATAAAACAGCAAGAAAATATCTGGAAGACGAAATGCAAGGTTTTGCCCAGGCTTTGGAGTTTGAAAATGCCCAGATGACCAAAGAAAAGTTAGCCATTTTAGACGATTACCAAACCCATACTACTATTGTAAGTTCTACTATAGACGATGTAGACGTTTTTGGTATGACCAGCGATGAAACTGCGGCATACGTAAATTATTTCAAAATTCGGAACGGATCTATTATACAGAGTTTTACTACAGAAATCAAGAAAATGTTGGAAGAAACCGATGAAGATATTATGGAAGAGGCTTTGATAGAAATCCGCCAAAAATTCAATTCCCATTCCAAAGAAATCTTTTTGCCTTTCCATTTAAGTGTTGAAATCCCCAATACCAAAATTATTGTTCCTAAAGTAGGTGATAAAAAACGCATTGTAGAGCTTTCTGAAAAAAATGCTAAGGAATACCGCATCGAAAAACTAAAACAAGTTCAAATTGTAGACCCCGAAAGACATACCAATCGAATAATGGCTGAAATGCAGAAACTCCTGAGAATGCCCGTAGAACCTCGATATATAGAAGGATTCGATAATTCCAATATTCAAGGAAGTCACCCTGTTTCGGCGTGTGTGGTCTTCAAAGACGGTAAGCCGAGCAAAAGCGATTATCGCATTTTCCATATCAAAACTGTAGAAGGTCCTAATGATTTTGCTTCCATGGAAGAAGTAATTTACAGACGCTACCGAAGAATGCTTGACGAGGGACAAACTTTACCACAACTCATCTTGATTGATGGCGGAAAAGGACAACTCAGCTCAGCTGTTAAAAGTCTTAAATTACTGGGATTATACGGGAAAATTACAATTATTGGTATTGCCAAACGCTTGGAAGAAATTTTCTTTCCCGAAGATTCTATTCCCTTGTACTTAGATAAAAAATCTGAAACGCTGAAGGTTCTGCAAAGAGTTCGCGATGAGGCTCACCGCTTCGGGGTAAAACATCACCGAACCCGAAGAACTAATGCTACTATACAATCTGAATTGGAACAGATTCCGGGGGTTGGCGAAAAAACAATTGAACTTCTTCTTCAAAAGCTAAAATCCGTAAAACGTATCAAAGAATCGAGTTTGGAAACGCTGGAAGAAATCTTAGGAAAGAGCAAAGGCAAAGTAGTCTGGAAGTTTTTTAATGAAAATTGATGACATAAAAAAATCCATCTCTTTTTGGGAGATGGATTATTATTAAAAACCTTTTGTTCTATTTTTTAATTCCTTTAAAATTGGAAAAAACTTTACCATCTTCCTCTATTACAAAAAGATAAACTCCTTTGCTCCATGTCGAAGTAGGAATAGATGCTTTTCCGTTGTTATGGAGTAAGGTTTGAGTAGCTACCCAATTACCGGCCATTCCGTAAGCGTGAATTTTAACTTTTTTATTGTTAAAATAAGAAGGAAAAACAATCTGTAATTCCTGATCAAACGGATTGGAAGACAACTGAATTGCTTTGCTTATATCTTGCTCTTCTGTAGAAAGTGTAGAACTTTGGATAATGACGCCATAATCCTCCACTTGTCCGTAAGCGGGTTTGGCACACGCATTACCTACACTTGAAAAATTGGTAACAACTCTCATTCTCAATAACTGATTGGTTACCGAAGGAGTTGCAGGGATTGCTACATTTACTGTATTGGTGCCGTTTTTATTACCAGCTACGTCCATTACTTTTTCTGTAGTATCACTAAATCCACCATCATTATTATAATCAAACCAAACCTTAGTTGCTACTACATTGGCTGTTCCCGAAGTTACAGAAAGCGGTACCGTAGTACCTGCAGTTACAGTAGTATAAACTGAACAAGTATTGTTATCGTATACTTTCTTATCCGAATCTACGGAAGGACTTGACCTATCAATACCCGCAAAAACCACTTTTGTAGGACTGGAGCCATACATTGCCGACTGACCTGTATTGGTAGAATAATCTGTAGTACAAGTAGGCTCTGCAGGAGCCGCCAAATCTAATACCGTAATGTTCTTCTCAGCAGTATTAGGAGCACTTGTTCCATTACAGGAAACACCGTTATCTACTGTAAGAGCTATATTTTTCTCTCCTATAGAAGTGTATGATGTTGTAAATTTAGAAGCCGTGGAGTTAGGATTGGTACTGTCTGTGGCAGTCCAGCTATAAGACGTGGTGTTTCTGGAATCATAAGCATTCAAGACAATGAGTTCATTTTTGCAAGCTGTAGCAGCTAAATCAAAAATAGCCGTCGCACTTCCAGGCAAGCTACGAGTCCCTTGGTTACAAGATTTTGAAGCCTCCTTTTCATTAATAACCATTACGGAATTAGGATCCCAATCTGTAGATGCAGAAGCAAATTCAGCCATGATTCCTGTAGTATGAGAGCAACCAAAGTTATGCCCTATTTCGTGTGAAACAGTTACTCTACTATAAGCATCACTATTGCTGTAATCTTGTATTATGTTGTATCTTCTTCCGGGATCGCTGCATAGTGTTGACAGCCATGCTAAACCTACCGTAGCACCATCAAAATCTCTTTTGGCAAACATGATTCCCAAGTCATAATTATTGGTGCTCAAATTCCCCGCATTTGCCCAATTGGTAAACGAGTTTAAAATAGCTCCCGCCGCAGTGTTTGTTCCCAATGCCGTTTCTAAAGTAGTGGTTGAACTATTCGAAATATTACTGGAAACTACCGTGAATTTAATCACTTTATTGAAAACATCATCATAATCCGTATTTACATTATTGATGATAGATAATATCCTGGTTTCTACATTACTTACCGAACCGTACGCTGTTACCATATCATAAGCCGCTGCCAAAGCTACACGTACTTCGGTACATCCTCGTTCTGGGGTTTGTTTTGCTTCGTGATGAGTTGAAGATTCCATCAAGAATTTTGCCTGTTCGTGCGTATCCGTTACTCCACATTTCGCTCCTGTCGGTTTTACATCTTTCTCTTCATAATAGATGTATAAATCCTTGTCCGCATTTTTATCGAAACGATTGAGTGGCTCTATATAATATGTTTTGTCCTTAGCTTTTATATAAGCTGATACAAAACCATCATCAATTGTCATTGCAATTTTTCCCCCATCAAGAGTTCCTCTGTAAGTAATGTTTTTTCGGGTTTGATGAATATTCTTGTTGGCAACACCGTCTATGATCAACTGATAATCTGACGAACGAACATCGTTCTCCATCAAATCAATGTTGAAATTTCGGGTATTCTCCAACCGCAAAGCAAATGCTACATTGCTTGCTGAACGTGCATATTTAGCCAATTCACCGGAATTGATATTGAAAATCTGATAACGATAAAACGTTTTCGAGATCTCGCTTCTATCAATTTTTGAAGTTTGATTAGTGATTTCTTTGGCTGTAAAAACTTTTGTTGATTGCGAAAAAATAAGCGAATGAACAAAAAGTGTACATAAAATTAATCACTATCAAACGGATAAACTCCTAAACGAGCAGTGTTCAGCTATAACACACTGTTAATCAATGCTATTTTTATGAGTATAAAAACCCACCTCTCTGTTTTTCAGAATAGTTCTGTCTGTATCCA
>JAGOJI010000147.1 GCA_017995195.1 Cloacibacterium sp. | reverse complement strand
AGGTCGCGAATGAGGTAATTGATTTTGTATGCGGCAATTCCGCCGGTAACACAGATGAGGATTTTTTTTCCCTGAATTGCCATTTCGAGTATTTTAAAGTCGAACGAATTTAGTTAAATTTTTAGATATACGGTTTCTAATGATTCAGTATAAGTTTTGCAAAAAAGAAAATCGCAGAAGCAATAGTGCTTGTGCGATTTTTTTATATTGTCTGTAAAACGCTGCGATTAGTTTCTATCGTCCGTATTTCTGAAATAAATTTCATCATCAAGCCATTCCTGGATTGCGATAGAAGTAGGTTTCGGAAGTTTTTCGTAGTGTTTGGAGATTTCGATCTGTTCTCTGTTTTCGAATACTTCTTCCAAAGTAGAATTATGCACTGCGAATTCATCTAATTTATTATGAAGTTCTGAGCGGATTTCAGCATTAATCTGCTCTGCTCTTTTCCCCATAATTACAATGGCTTCGTAGATAGAACCCACTTTTTCTTCAATTTTATCTTTGTCGTAAGTTATAGTACTTAATTCGGCTTTAGAATCTTTAACGCTCATTTTCAGTGAATTATTTATATTAAGAGTCTGCAAATATACAGCTTATTTTTGAATATTGAAAGTTGCTGCGGGTGCAGGGGTATTAAGCGCCGCGCTGTCTCTTTTGATCTGTCTGGCTTTTTTCTCGGCTTCTCTCTGGTCTTTTTCCAGATTCAGTCTGGCTTCTTCCTCTTTCTGTTTTTCCTGAAGTTCTTTTTTTCTAAGCTCTACTTTCTTCTCCAATTCCAGGAAACTTTCTTTTTCTTTCTGAAGTTTTGCTCTGAGGTCAACTGCCGTTTTTGCATTTTCTGTATTCGGCATGTCGCGCTCAACCTGCTTTGTAAAGGCTAAGGCATTTTCAATACGGTCTTTTTTAAGATCATAGATTGAATTTACCGCCAGTTCATATTTCGATTTTAAAATGTATTCGTAGATTTTTGGAGCCAGTTTGGTACTTGGAAAATCATTCAGAACATTTTCAAAAGCGACATTCGCTGCTTTATAATCTGCCATTTTATAATACTGTCTGGCGTTTTCGTAAGCCTTGAATTCCAGTTTATAACTCAACTCATCGATGAGTTCGTTAATGTTTTTAGATTTCTCTGAATTCGGATAATTGTTCAGGAAATTTTGGAGTTCATTAATTGCCAGTTCAGTACTCGTCTGATCAAGATTATAATCCATTGATCCTTCGTAATAACAAAGAGCCGACATGTAAGCCGCGTCTTCAGCGCGTGGATCCTGCGGGAAAGTCACCGAGAAATTTTTGAACTGGTGGCCTGCGAGTTTGTAATTTTTATCGTAGTAGTTGGCGTAGGCTGAGTTGTATACAACATTTGGCGCATCGTCGGTACCGGCAACAAGGTTCGAAAGTCTTTCGTAAAGCGCAAGTGCGTCGGTCCATTTCTTCTTTTCGAAGTTCTCATTGGCTACTTTCAGGATATAATCTTTATCTGCGCTTTTCATCGCCATTTCCTGCTGTTTGTTACAGGCTGATAAAGCAAAAAAAGCAAGCAGTACTATCAAATATTTTTTCATAAATCTATTAATGCGAAAATGATGGATTTTCATATTCTGCGGTTCAGTCTGCAAAAATATAATTTTTTTATCAATAGATTTTTTTTTATGATAATTTAACTAATAAATTATCGGTATTTGCTGTTCTGTTTCAAAATCGCGGCAAAATCAGTACGCATTATAACCCAAAACGGAAAATACAGTCACCAAAAGATTAGCCAGCACTTTCTGTTCAGCGTCTTGAAGATAATTTTCTTCTTTTCCCGTGACGTAAAGTTCATAGAAATTCTTGTTTCTGATGACGAAAAGTGAAGAGCCTAAAATTAAGGTAAGAATGTCTTCCGGTTTTGGTGCGTGGTTAAATACACCAGAAGCCACTCCTTTCTTTATTACATCATCAAGTTTTGATGTAAAAGTGGTGTAAAACTCAAGTAAATCGTCTTTAAGATGCTCGGTGTGCCGAAGTTCCTGGGTAACAAATCCGTGGAAGTAATTGAATTTAAACAATTGGTTAACAACAAACTTAACAAGTTCTTTCATCTGCATTTCGGGTTTGCCGTCTTTGATGACTTCCGCAAATTCTGCAAAACTTTCTCTGGTTTTCATTACGCGGTATCGGTAGAGATACGACATCATTTTCTCCTTCGAACCAAAATAATAAGAAATCATGGCCACGTTTATATTCGCCTGAGAAGAAATATCTCGGATCGATGTTCCTTCAAATCCTTTTTTTGCGATTAATTTTTCGGCTACATCCAAAATATGAATCTGCTTTTCGGTAAATTTCTTCTTCATTTGTCTTAATTTACGTAAAGTTAAGAAATTATTAAGGTATTTCAAACCAATGTTTAATATTTTAAGGCCTTTTTTTAATAATTTTGAAGATGAATTTTTTCGATTTCCATCACCATGATGCAGGTAAAAATTTCGGAATTTATAATTTGAAGTTTAATGAAGTTCCGCCTCAAAGTTTTTTTTCTGCGGGAATTCATCCCAATGCTGTTGCTGATGATTTTGAAGAAAAGTTAAATTGGTTGCGGGAGATTTCTGCCCATAAAAACTGTGTAGCAATTGGCGAGTGCGGACTTGATGGCTTAATTGATGTTGATGAAAAACTTCAGGAGAAAGCATTTCTTGCCCAGATCGAGGTTGCCAATTCGGTGAAGAAACCATTAATCATTCATTGTGTAAAAAGATTTTCTCAACTTCTTCCATTCAGAAAAGTAAGTAAGGTTCCGATGATTGTCCACGGTTTCAATAAAAGGAAAACGATTGGTGATGATCTCCTGAAAAACGGTTTCTGTTTAAGTTTTGGAAAATCAGTTTTGTATAATGTAAATTTGCAGGATTTTTTAAGAGACTTTCCGACCGACAAATTATTTCTGGAAACCGATTCTTCAGATTTTGAAATTAAAGAGCTCTACCAAAAAGTAGCAGGCCTTAAAAACATCAGTTTGGAAGATTTAAGTCAAAAAATCAGAGAAAATTTACATAATTTAGAAATTCCGATATAAAAATGCAGAAAAAATGGCTGGAGCGAACAGAGCTTCTTATCAAAAAACAGGGAATTGAGAAACTCCAGAACGCAAATATTCTTCTGGTAGGTTTGGGTGGCGTAGGCTCTTTCGCAGCAGAATTTCTGGCGCGTTCGGGAGTGGGAAGAATGACGATTGTGGATGGCGATACAGTAGATATTACAAATATCAACCGCCAACTTCCTGCACTGCATTCTACTGTTGGTATGTCAAAGGTAGAAGTCGTTTCGGAAAGGCTGCTGGATATAAATCCGGAATTACAGCTTACCAAAATCAATGAATTCCTGAATCCCGAGAGAATGGCGGAAGTTATTGGAGCTGAAAAATTCGACTATATTCTCGA
>JAGOJI010000012.1 GCA_017995195.1 Cloacibacterium sp. | reverse complement strand
AACCGCCTGAAACCCCCAAAAACTATTATCAAGGGGTTCTTTTTTGAAATTAAATGTAAAGCTAAATGTAAAATAGGTATTTAGGCTGTTTCTATTTTTAATAATTTTTATTTAGGACAGTATTGATAAGTATTCAATTATGGATGAAAAGGATTGCTATATAAAATACCCGTTGGAAGCTTTTGAATCAAAAGAATTTAAGGATCAATTTAATATTGGATCAATGGCAATTTTATCTACTTATGGGTTAGAATCAAAATTATTAACTCCTAATTTTAAGGCTATAAAAGAATTTATGGATGTTAGATTTAATTTGCTGAAAGATGATTGCTTTGAGAATAATTTATTAATAGATATTTAAAATAGGCTTAAATTGTAAAGTCCTCCCAGTGATTTTCCAACTTATATAACTTGTGGGATATTGTCTTTTAAAAAATAGATTTAGCACCCATATTAGCACCTTGAAATATAAATCCCTGTAAGATAATCACTTACAGGGATTTTCGCAGAGAGGAAGGGATTCGAACCCTCGATACAGTTACCCGTATACTACCTTTCCAGGGTAGCTCCTTCAACCACTCGGACACCTCTCTTTTTGAGTTGGCAAATATATGATTTTTTACATTAAACCTAAAAATTATTTTTCAATTTTAGTATTAATCTGAAATTTCTCCTCTTAAGTTGCTGGAAAATAAGTAGGCAAAACTTCCACTATAGGCAGGATTGTCAATAAGGTGCATGGCTTTTGCTAAAGCACTCTCGGTGGTCAAATCTTTACCGTTTACAGCATCTATTTTATTGAATATATTGCTGTTAGCATATTTCCCGATGTTTATTTCTCCAGACAAACATTGGCTTGTTACCACAATTTCAGTTCCGTTTTTACGAATTTGTTGCAGTACCTGCAATGTTTTTTCATCGCTAAAAATTGTCCCTGAGCCAAAAACCTGTAAAACCAAAACCTTAACATCATTCAGTTTCAGAAGATAATCCAAATTCATACCCGGAAAAACTCTCCAAAACAAGACATTTTCGCTTAAGTGCAAGTCTATACTAAATTCTTCGTCCTCCCGAGGTCTGAAAAGTAAGTTTTCGTCTACATTTAAATGTACACCTGATTGCCCTAAGATAGGATAATTGGGGCTTTGGAAAGCATCAAAAAACTCAGAACTGTATTTCAAGCTACGATTTCCCCTCAGTAATTTATACTCGAAGTAAAGAGTAACTTCCTGAATGACCGCTGAATTTTCTCTATACAAACTCGCATAATAAAGACTCGTAAGGAGATTTTCCTTCGCATCTGTTCTCAGGTCTCCTATAGGCAATTGGGATCCTGTAAGCACCACAGGCTTTCTTAATCCTTTTAGCATAAAACTCAGTGCAGATGCCGTGTATGCCATGGTATCTGTTCCGTGTAGGATAAGAAAACCATCGTATACCGAATATTTTTTTTCAATTAGCCGTGCAATTTCTTTCCATTGCTCAGGACCTACGTCCGACGAATCCAAAGGCGTGGAAAACGAATGTATCGATGTTTCGCACTCCAAAAGATTAATCTCAGGAAGTTTATCGAAAATAAGATTAAAATTAAAAGGCCGCAGACTACCCGTTTCATAGTCTTTTTCCATTCCAATGGTTCCTCCCGTGTATATGATTAAAACTTTACGTTTCATACTCCAAATTTAAACAAAAAAGTTAAAAATATACCGTTTTTTTTATTTCTATTTTTATTATGGCGTACCCCTTCCTCTTTGCTATTTTCCCGAAGGGAAATCCTTGCGGTCGGGGTCGGGCTATTCGCTACAAGTCCTCGTTTCGGTGGCTCCGCTTCGCTCCGCCACCTCACTGCGGGCTTTTCGCTTCTATCCCTTACGCATATTGGGCGTAAAGCGTAAAATCTTTGCGTGTTGTAATTTTTGTTACACAGTAACCCTCCAAAAACTATCATTTCATGTCTCAAAACTTACGACCTACGACTTTATACAACTTAGGATTTTACGTCAAACTCCCACATCGTCAAGGAAACAAATAATTTCGTAATTTTACCCCTGTGATTACGAAACAAACCATAGACAAAATTTTTTCTGCAATTCGTGTAGAAGAAATTGTTGGCGAATATGTTCAACTAAAACGGGCAGGCTCCAATTTCAAAGGTCTGAGTCCGTTTGTAGACGAAAAATCGCCGAGTTTTGTGGTGTCTCCCAGCAAACAAATTTGGAAAGATTTTTCATCGGGAAAAGGCGGAACAGCCATTTCCTTTTTGATGGAAATTGAAAATTTTACTTATCCCGAAGCACTTCGGCATGCTGCCAAAAAATATGGAATAGAAATAGAAGAAGACAAACGCGAACTCTCCGAAGACGAAAAAAAAGCACAAACCGATCGCGATTTGCTCTACAAAATTCATGAAGTTGCCAACGATTTTTTCCAAAACCAAATGTTGGAAACCGAAGAAGGAAAAAACATTGGGTATGCTTACTTCAAGGAGCGTGAACTCAAAGACGAAATCATCAAAAAATTTCAGTTAGGCTATTCCCCCGAAACGAAAAATGCTTTCACCGAATTCGCCTTAGAAAAGGGCTATTCCAAAGAAATTTTAGAAAAATCGGGACTTTCTATTTTTCCGGAACATACACCAAACGGAATCGACCGATTTCGGGAACGTGTCATATTCCCGATTCACAGTTTTTCGGGCAGAGTTTTAGGCTTTGGAGCAAGGATTCTTAAATCCAACGTGAAAACGGCAAAATATCTCAACTCACCGGAAACCGAGATTTATCATAAATCCAATGTTTTGTATGGACTTTTCCAGTCGAAACAAAGCATTTCCAGAGAAAATCTGTGTTTACTGGTAGAGGGCTATATGGACGTAGTTGCCCTTCACCAATCAGGAATCGAAAATGTGGTAGCAAGCTCCGGAACTGCACTTACCATCGAGCAAATTAAACTTATCAAGCGGCTTACCGAAAACGTAACCATCCTTTTCGATGGCGATGCAGCCGGGATAAAGGCAAGTTTCCGAAGTATAGATTTGCTCCTTTCCGAGGGAATGAATATTCGCGTTTTACTGTTTCCTGATGGCGATGATCCGGATTCTTTTTCCAGAAAACATCCACAGGATTTTGTAGAAAACTTTATTAAGACTCAGGCTCAAGATTTTATTGATTTCAAGGCGGAAATACTTTTAAAAGAAGCCGAAAACGATCCCATCAAAAAAGCTGAAGCCATTCGTAATATTGTAAAATCCATCGGTTTTGTAAATAATGTTTTGAAACAGGAAGTTTTCATTAAACAAATTGCTACTCAATTTGGATTGAGTGAACAGTCACTTTTCAATGAGTTAGGCATTCAGAAACAAGTGGTTGCACAACAAAACCGACCGATTAGGAAAGAAGAAACTTTTACGCCAAAATTAGAAAAAGTAGCGGAAGTTTTCCCAACCATCAATCCGCTCTATATTTTAGAAGAAAAATTGGTAGAGTTACTTTTGAAATATGGCGACAGAATTCTTGAGCGAAAAGATGCAGAAGGGAATCCTTATCAAATTACAGTTATAGAGGAAATTGTAAACCACTTAAATGAGGATTCTTGTGAAATTCAGTCACCACTGAACCAAAAAATTATTGAAGAAATAAAACAAGGAATCGCCGAAAACGAAATACGAAGCGGAACTTTTTTTATGACCTTAATGGATGAAAATATTTCCGGAAAAATTGCCGATGCCTTGGTAGAGCCCTATGAAACCAGCGATTGGAATAAACACAATATTTATTTCAGTACCGAAGAGGAATTGGTTCCGAGAATAGTACAAGACGTAATTTTTCGCCACAAGAGGGAATATATTGTAAAGCTCATTCATGACTCTAAAACCGAACTTTCCGAACAAAAAGCGAATGACGAAACTTATGAAAAAATCATAAAACTTACCCAACTCAAAAATAAAATAGACGAAAAGTTGTATCGGATTTTATGACAAATTGGCTAATTTTGTAAACAAGGTATAGAACTTGACAAACAAAATATTCATGAACTTATAATAAAAGGTGATAAACCTTAAACTTGAAACAAATATATTTATGGACATAAAAAAAGATTTCAGAGATTTCTCTGTAAAACATTTAGGAAACAGCGGATTGGTGACCGATCAGTATATGGGAGCTTTCAATCCCACCAATCTTACCCCATACATTATGGAAGAACGCCGAATGAACGTAGCACAAATGGACGTTTTCTCGCGTTTGATGATGGATAGAATTATTTTCCTGGGTACTGGTATAGATGACCAAGTAGCGAATATTGTAACAGCACAATTGCTATTTTTAGAAAGCTCTGATCCTTCAAAGGATATTCAAATCTACATCAATTCTCCCGGTGGTAGCGTGTATGCAGGTTTGGGGATTTATGACACCATGCAAATCATTAAGCCAGATGTTGCTACTATTTGTACAGGTATGGCAGCAAGTATGGGTGCAGTTCTGTTGGTAGCCGGTGAAAAAGGAAAACGCTCTGCTCTGAAACATTCTCGAGTAATGATTCACCAGCCAAGCGGCGGTGCACAAGGAGTTGCAAGCGATATGGAAATTAATTTACGTGAAATGCTTAAACTCAAAAAAGAATTATACGATATTATTTCCGCACATTCCGGACAAACCTACGAATGGGTAGAAAAAGCCTCCGACCGTGATTACTGGATGACTTCCTCCGAAGCCAAAGAATTTGGAATGGTAGACGAAGTTTTGGAGAAAAAATCTTAAACTATCTTTTCTATATTGATATTAACAGGTATTATCAATTATACACAAAAAGCTGCCTCACGAAAATGAGGCAGCTTTTTTTATATGCTATCTTGTTGATCGAAATTTAACACAGAGACACAAAGTTTTTGCACAAATGTTGTTATACTATTGAAAATTTAAAAATTGTATTCTTTGTGAAATCCTTGAGGTTAAATATTTTCTTTGTTATGTACTAAATCATCTTAATATTATTTATTAAGATAGTGTTTCAAAATTTCCTCTCCACTTCTTATACTGTTTACTGCCCAGCGGATTTTGAGCTGCAATAGCTTTTCTTTATTGAGGGAATAATTGAAATCGGATTTTAGTAATTTTTGTTTTAACTCATACATACAGATGGCCGCAGCTACCGATACATTGAAACTTTTGGTAAAGCCATACATGGGAATCGCCAATGTTTCATCAGCAAAATCTAAAATTTCGGTGGTTACTCCTTCAAGTTCGGTACCAAAAACCAATGCAATGGGTTGGCTAAGTTGATAATCGGGTAAAGACTGTGCATTTTTTTCGGGCGAAACGGCAATTATTTTATAGCCTCTTTCTTTAATATTCTGTAAGGAAGCTAAATTTCGTGGCATTCTTTCTACTTCTACCCATGTATCGGCTCCTTTGGTAACGCTGAGATTTGGATTAAATGTATTGCTTTCTTCCAAAGCCACCACTTTATGGAAACCACAGGCTTCTACCGAGCGGATAATAGCTGCGGCATTTCGGAACTGGTAGACGTCTTCCATAACGGGGAGTACAAAGTCTGAACTCTCCAGAGAATAATGTTCGATTTTCCTTAGTCTATCGCTGGTTAAGAATTGTTTTAGATACTCAAAAGTTTCCGAAAGTTTACTGATGCTTTGCATAAAGATGATGTTGTCCTATTTCTTTAGTTATCCAAATGCTCGTTTCAACAAGCTCTCTACTTTTGGCTCGCTTCCGCGGAAGTTTTTATAAAGCTCCATCGGGTCTTTGGTGCCACCGGAAGAAAGTAGGATTTTATATTTTTCGGCAATCTCAGAGTTGAAAATTCCATTTTCTTTGAAATATTGAAAAGCATCGGCATCTAAAACCTCTGCCCATTTGTAAGAATAGTATCCCGCTGAATATCCACCTTGAAAAATATGCGAAAAACTAGTGCTCATTGCAGTTTCAGGATTGGTTGGGTACAATTGTGTTGCTTTGGTTTGCAAATCTTCAAACGACTTTACATCTTGCAACTCATCAACTTTACTATGATAAGCCATATCCAAAATACCAAATCCTAACTGCCGCAAAGTTTGGTAACCTTCCATAAAACTTTTGGATTGTGCCAATTTATCCATTTTTTCTTGAGGTAAAATTTCGCCGGTTTGGTAATGTTTGGCAAAAGTTTTCAAGAACTCGGGTTCATAGCAATAATTTTCTAAAAATTGCGAAGGTAATTCCACAAAGTCCCACTTTACCGATGTTCCCGACAAACTTGGATATTGTGTATTTGCCAATATTCCGTGTAGAGCATGTCCAAATTCATGGAAAAGTGTGGTAACTTCCTGGAAACTCAATAAACTTGGTGTTTCAGAAGTTGGTTTGGTAAAATTACAAACCACCGATATATGTGGACGATGATTTTCGCCGTTTTCTATTTTTTGGGATTTATAACTCGTCATCCAAGCTCCTGCTCGTTTACCTTTTCTGGGGTGATAGTCAACGTAGAGAAGTGCTTTGAATTCCCCTAAATCCCCGAAGAGGACTTTTTTCTCTCCTTCGGAGAGATTAGAAGAGGGTTTTTCATAAACTTCATATACTTTTACCTCATTGTGATATTTCTGAATTTCTGTAGTTTCTTTAAAGGTTAAACCAAATAACTTTTCTGCTAAATCAAAAACAGCATACTGAACTTTTTCGAGTTGAAAGTAAGGCTTCAATTCTTCATCATTGAAATCATATTTTTGTTTCCGTAGTTTCTCAGCATAAAAAGCGTGATCGTAACTCTGAATTTCATTGATTCCATCGGCTTTTGCTAAAATTTTCAGTTCCTCGATTTCTTTTTCGGCAAAAGGTTTTGCTTTTACCAAAAGTTCGTTCAAAAATTCTGAAACTTTTTCTGGTGATTTTGCCATTCTTTCTTCCAAAACATAATCAGCATAGGTTTTGTAGCCGAGAAGTTGGGCTTTTTCCTGTTTCAGGGCAATGAGTTCTTTAATTAGCTTTTGATTGTCGAGTTCATCATTACAAAAGGATTTTTTACCATTTGCCAAAGCCAATTCTTTTCGCAATTCTCGATTTTCTGCATATGTCATGAATGGAACATAACTCGGATATTGCAATGTAATCACGTATCCTTCCAAATTTCGCTCTTTTGCCTCTTCGGCATACTGGGCAAGAATGGCATCGGGAATTCCTGCCAAATCTTTTTTATCGGAAATATGTTTGAAATATTGGTTGGTAGACGCCAACACATTTTGTCCGAATTGTAAAGATTTCAGCGATAAATCCATATTGATTTTCTGCAATTTTTCTTTATTTTCTTTGTTCAAGAGTGCACCGTTTCTTACAAAACCTTTGTAGGTTTCGTTTAGTAATGTTTTTTGTTCTTCACTTAGGATATATTTTTCTTTTTCATCAAAAACCTTTTTAATTTTTTCGAAAAGTTTTTCATTTTGAGAAATTTTTGAGGAATATTCGGTGAGAATAGGGGAGATTTCTTGAGCTAATTTTTGCAGCTCATCGTTGGTTTCTGCAGAGTTGAGGTTAAAGAAAATATTGGAAGCTTGGTCGAGTTTCTCGCCTGAAAACGCCATTTTTTCAATCACATTTTCAAAAGTAGGTGCTTCGGGATTATTGACAATCTCGTCAATTTCAGTTAAACCTTGTTTTGTGAGTTCTTGAAATGCAGATAGATAGTGTTCTTCTTTAATTTCGGTAAAAGGTGCAGATTGGTATTGAGTATCGAAGTTTTGTAAAAGTGGGTTTTGCATCTTTTAATATTTATTTTAAATCTTATTTTTAAAGTTTTGTCATAGTTTTGAACCACTATAAGGCTCAATTTTGAAGATTTTACAAATTTACTTAAACTTTTAGTAACCCGAAATTTTTATCTTTGATGAAAATAATATCGTTATGAAAAAAATATTGAAAATTCTTTTAGCCATAGTAGCTATGGTATTGCTTGTGATGTTTGCTATTGGGAAGAAATATCATTTCGAAAAATCAATTATCATCAATGCTGCTCCCGAAAAAGTATGGGGAAATGTAAATTCCATGAAAGCATTTAACCAGTGGAATCCTTGGCTAAAACTGGATCCTGATATGAAAATGGAATATTTCGGGACATCGGGACAGGTTGGAGATGGCTATTCTTGGGATAGTAAAATAGATGACGCAGGTGCAGGAAAACAGGTTTTTACAAAAATATATCCTGTAAAATATCTTACCGAAACGGAAATTACGTTTTTTAGACCTTTTGAAAGTACTGCTAAATCCAACGTTTATCTCAACCAAGAAGGTTCCGGAACCAAGGTAACATGGACATTGGATACAGAAATGAACTATCCTATGAATCTCATGAAATTTTTTATGGATTCTCAGATGGACAAATCTTATGGAGAAGGCTTAGTGAAATTGAAAGAGATTTCGGAGAAATAAACAGAGGGTTTATTCTAACCCCTTTTTCCAAGCTCTATAGCCTATAATTGCCATAATGGTAAATATAAAATACTGAATGGAAGTAATTGCCAATCCTTTGTACAACATCATAGGGACACAAATTATATCGCCTACAATCCAAAAAATCCAGTTTTCAATTTTACGTTTTGCCATGAGCCACATTCCTACCAAAAATAAGGACGTAGTAAAGATGTCCAGCCAATTAGCCCAATCCAGATGATAAAAACCTAAATCAACACCTTGCATAGAAAATTGATGGTCTATAAAAGGTTTATAATAATATACACCGCAAACAAAAATAAAACTGAGCCCAAAAAGCCAAAAAGCTATTTTCCAATCTTTCCATTGGGTATAAGAGACTTGTATGTGAATGTTGTCTTCACTATTTTTAGACCAAAGCAACCAGCCATATATACTCATAATCGTGTAGTAGATATTGATGAGCATATCGCCCAACAACCCAAAAACAAATAGAATATACACATAGATAATCGTGCTTATAATACCTGTGGGATATACCCAAATATTCTTTTTTACCGAAAAATAAACACTAAGAAGCCCAAAAGTAGTGGCTGCCAATTCCAAAATTATCTGAAGCGTGCTATAACTTTCGTAGGGCTTCAGAAAAAAATTGTATAAATCCATGGTCTCAAAGATAAGAGATTTTGTGTCGATAATGCTTTATGTACTCACTTGTAAAATCAACATTTTCTTGTTATTAA
This sequence comes from Cloacibacterium sp., assembly GCA_017995195.1. Lineage (GTDB taxonomy): Bacteria > Bacteroidota > Bacteroidia > Flavobacteriales > Weeksellaceae > JAGOJI01. The sequence goes on along the minus strand of JAGOJI010000012.1, from coordinate 26,021 downwards.
TCAGAAACATTCATTATTTTTTAAATTTAATTGTTTAAAATAGAGTAATCATTCATTATTTTTTTTATTTTCGTAACCTAATAACAAATTTATTCATTAATAACTGAAATAACTTATGTCAAACATTTGGAAAACGAAATCTTTAGCCACCCTTATTGAAGAGGCAGACGAATCTGAGAAAGGATTAAAAAGAACATTGTCCTCCGGAGCTTTGGTTGCTTTGGGCGTGGGAGCCATTATAGGAGCCGGATTATTTTCGCTTACGGGAATTGCGGCGGCGGAACATGCCGGTCCCGCTGTTACTTTATCTTTTGTTTTGGCTGCCATAGGCTGTGCTTTTGCCGGATTGTGCTATGCCGAATTTGCCTCTATGATTCCTGTGGCAGGTAGTGCTTATACCTATTCCTATGCTACTATGGGAGAATTTATGGCTTGGATTATAGGTTGGGATCTTGTGTTGGAATATGCTTTGGGAGCTGCTACGGTGGGAGTAAGTTGGTCGAGATATTTCTTGGAATTACTCAATAAATTTGGAATTCATTTACCACATAGTCTTATCAGTTCGCCTTGGGAAACACTTAAATTAGGAGATGGTACTGTTGTAGAAGGAGGTATAATCAATCTACCTGCTATCATCATTGTTTCGTTGTTATCCTTATTACTAATCAGAGGAACCAAAGAATCAGCCGGAATGAACAATATTTTGGTAATTCTAAAGGTAGCGGTAGTTCTGTTGTTTATTGTTTTAGGTTGGGGTTACATGAATCCTGAAAACCACACACCTTTTATTCCTGAAAACCAAGGAGCTTTCAATAAATTTGGTTGGGGAGGTATTGCAGCGGGTGCAGCTACGGTTTTCTTTGCTTTTATAGGTTTTGATGCGGTTTCTACTGCAGCACAGGAAGCTAAAAATCCACAAAAAGGAATGCCGATAGGTATTTTGGGATCGTTGGCTATTTGTACAGTTCTTTATGTTTTGTTTTCTTATGTAATGACCGGATTAGTGCACTATTCGGTTTTTGCTAATGATGCTAAACCGGCAGCTACTGCATTTGCCCAAACTCCTTATACATTCTTACAAACAGGTTTAATAGTCGCTATTTTGGCAGGTTATACATCGGTAATTTTGGTAATGTTGATGGGGCAGAGTAGGGTATTTTATTCTATGAGTAGAGATGGGTTGTTGCCTAAATTTTTTGGAGATATTCACCCAAAACTCAGAACTCCTTGGAAAACCAACTTATTCTTCATGGTATTTGTAAGTCTTTTTGCAGGATTTGTTCCTGTGGCAGATTTGGGACATATGGTATCTATAGGTACTCTATTGGCATTTTCACTGGTATGTATAGGTGTTATGGTAATGAGAAAGAAAATGCCTGATGCCAAAAGATCTTTTAGAACTCCGTTTGTACCCTTTGTACCTATTATGGGGATTATTGTATGTGTAGGCTTAATGGCCTCTTTGCCTGGAGAAAGCTGGCTCCGATTGATTATCTGGATGAGCTTGGGCGTGGCTATTTATTTCCTCTATGGGATTAAAAACAGTAAACTCAATAAATCAAAATAATTCTAAAAAACTCGCTTCGGCGGGTTTTTTGTTGATGTACTTGAATAATATTTTCCGATAATGAAAAAACTCATTTTCTTATTTTTCTTCTTTGTAGGTTGGTGCAGTTTTGCACAAAAAATTGAAATAACGACATTGCTCAAAGACCCTATCAGCATAAGAGCAATACAGATATGGGACGGGAAAGTTTGGTATACAGGAACCGATAGCAAATTCGGGTTTGTGAGTATTAAAGATTCTTTAGACAAGAAACAATGGAGACTCAGTAACCAAAAATTACAATTTAGAACTTTGGCTCAAAATAAAAAACATTTTTTTACGATTAATATTGAGAGTCCTGCTTATTTTTTTAGAATTGATAAAAAAACATTTCAATCAGAGATTATCTTCAAAGATACCCTTAAAACAGCTTTTTATGATGCTTTGCATTTTAGAAAAGACCAAAGTGCCATTGCTTTTAGCGATCCTCATGGCTCTTGCGGACATCTCTATACTACTGCCGATTCAGGAACAAGTTGGCAGAAACTGGCGTGCAATGATTTTCCTCCGTTTCATGAAGGAGAAGCTGCTTTCGCAGCAAGCAATACCAATATTGCTTCTCAGAGAAAAACAACTTGGATAGCTTCGGGCGGTAAAAAATCACGAATATTCAGGTTGTATAAAGGGAAATGGAAGGCTTTTGAAACACCTTTTATTCAAGGAAATTCTTCGCAAGGGATATATTCTATAGATTTTTATGACGAAAAATTTGGTATTGCAGTAGGTGGAGATTATACCCGACAGAAAGAAAATATTCACAATATAGCCACGACCCGAAATGGAGGAAAAACTTGGCAAATACAAGCGAGTGGGAAAAATTCGGGATATAAAACCTGCGTAAAATTTCGACCGCAATCCCAAGGAAAAGATATTATTTCGGTAGGCGACCAAGATATTAGTTTTTCGCAGGATTACGGAAAAACATGGAAAATCATCAGTGAAGAAAAAAATCTTTACACCTGCGAGTGGATAGACGCCAACAACCTGATTTTAGCAGGTAAAAATAGAGTAATAAAGATTGTTTTCAAATAATTTTTTCTTACTTATTGTAATTCCTACTTTTGTAGTAAACATCATTTATTTTGAGTCCATATTTTGTTAGAACCTATCAACCCGAAGATTTTACTATTTGGAACCAGTTCTTAGAGTGTTCAAAAAATGCTACTTTCCTGTTTCAAAGGGATTTTATGGAGTATCATGGCAATAGGTTTCACGATTTTTCGCTTTTGATTTTTGATGAAAACAAAAAACTTTGTGCTCTTTTTCCGGCTCATAAAGATGGAGATGTTGTTTCCTCGCATCAAGGATTGAGCTACGGCGGACTCATTTATAGCAAGAAATGCAGCCAAAGCTCTATTATTAAAATGTTTAAGGAATTATTAAAATTTTTGAGTGAGCACAAAATCCGTCAACTCAATGTAAAATTGGTTCCTTATATCTATAATACTCAGCCCGCAGACGAATTTTCTTATGCTCTATGCTTAGCCAATGCTCGTTTGGTAAGAAGAGATTCTTTGTGTGTAATAGATTTGAGATCCAATTTTTCGTTCAATACATTAAGAAAAAGAAAAATAAAATTAGCTATAGCTCAGGATTTAAAAATCGTTGAAGAAAGCCATTGTACCTCTTTTTGGAACGAGGCACTTATTCCTCTTCTTCAGCAAAAATATGGTGTAGAACCTATACATTCTGTAGGCGAAATAAATTTTTTGAAAACTAAATTTCCTCAACATATTCGCCAGTTCAATGTGTACAAAGACCATGTTCTGCTGGGTGGAACCACTATATTTGAAACCGAAACTTTGGCACATGTACAATATATTGCTGTAAAAAAAGAGTATAGGCATTTTGGAGCCTTAGATTACTTATTTCATCATTTAATTCATGAGGTGTTTCCAAAGAAAAAATACTTTGATTTAGGAAGTTCAAATGAGGAAAATGGCAGAAAACTCAACGAGGGTTTAATCTTGTGGAAAGAAAGTTTTGGCGGAAGTACTGTAGCTCAAGATTTTTATGAAGTAGATTCTCAGAATTTCTGTTTACTTAATGATGTTTTTGTATGATTCCTTTTTTAGACTTAAAGAAAATAAACGCTCCCTACGAAAATGCTTTTCAAGAAAAACTGAAAAGTATGATGAGTTGTGGCAGATATATTTTGGGTAATGAAGTTAAAATTTTCGAAGAAAATTTTGCCCAATATTGTGGAACTCACTATGCAGTAGGTGTTGCAAGTGGTTTAGATGCTTTGCTTCTTATCCTGAGAGGCTATATTGCATTGGGGAAAATAAAAGAGGGAGATGAGGTTATTGTTCCTGCCAATACCTATATTGCAAGCATACTTTCCATTATCCATACGGGGTTGGTTCCCGTTTTGGTAGAACCTGAAATACAAACCTATAATATTGATGCAAGTTGTATTGAAGAAAAAATTTCCAGCAAAACCAAAGCCATTCTGTTGGTACATTTGTATGGTCAGTTAGTTCCGCTGGAGGCTGTAAAATCTATTGCAGAAAAATATCGTCTTCTTATAATTGAAGATGCAGCACAGGCTCATGGTGCAGAATCGGAAGGTAAAAAAGCCGGAAACAGAGGAAATGCAGCAGGGTTTAGTTTCTATCCCGGGAAAAACTTGGGGGCTTTGGGAGATGCGGGAGCGATTACTACGCATGAAGAAGATTTGTACAAAACCATTGTTCAACTAAGAAACTATGGCTCCGAAAAAAAATACTATAATCGGCTCAAAGGTTTTAATTCTCGGTTAGATGAGCTACAGGCAGGAATCCTCAATGTAAAACTTCCGCATTTAGACAGAGAAAATAATCGCAGAAGAGCGGTTGCAAAAAGATATCTTCACGAAATAACCAACCCAAAAATTAGCTTGCCCTATTGGGATTTAACCGAAAATCATGTATTTCATCTTTTTGTTATCCGAACGCAAAATAGAACTCTTCTTCGGGAGTATTTGTTGGAAAATAATATAGAAACTCTTATTCATTATCCTGTTCCGCCACATCGGCAGGTTGCTTTCTCGGAATGGAATCATCTCTCCTTTCCTATAACAGAAAAAATCCATGATGAAGTTCTAAGTCTGCCTATAAGTCCCGTGATTACCGAAGAAGAAGTTGACAAGATTATTCAGGTTTTGAATAATTATTAGGTTTAAAAAACTTCAGTTTACTTTGATAAATAAAATGGCTTTAAGCAAAAAATAAAAGCATTTCTATTCTATAAAGAGCTGATATTTTTCTCTTTTGCAATTCTTCTTTTCGGAGTTATACTGGGCTGGTTTGCATCTTCATTATCGCGTTTTCCGATGCAAACGGCAAATACAGTTTTGTAATTTTTAAGTTTTAGAATTTCGGAATATTTCTCAGAATCAATACCTTCCATTGGTGTTGCATCAACCTCCAAAGAAGGGCAGGCAGCAAGAAAAACACCCAAAGAAATATAAACCTGATGCTGAAGCCAAGATTTGATTTCGTGTTCAGGCTGATGCTTAATAAAATTGTTGAAATAATTGATGGCGTATTCCGGAAGATTGTCGGTAAGATGTCTTTCGAGATAATCTATATTATCAATCGCATTAAAAACTACTACATGGCTGCAATTCAGTACTTTTTCTTTGTTGTGGTGAGAAAATTCTGCCAATTCTTTCTTCAAATCTTCATTGTCAATGAAAACAAAGTTCCAAGGCTGGCTGTTGATGGAAGAGGGCGACAGACTTAGAATTTCTTTTAAAGTATCTATTTTTTCGGCTTCTATTTTATAATTGGGGTTATACTTTTTGGTTGTATAACGTTGTTTCATTAAGTCTAAAAAATTCATGTTTTATAAAAAATTTGATACAAAAGTATTCAATATTTTTCAATATTATTTTGCTCAATAATCGTCTTTACATAATAGATTTTTTTTGTATAATTTTATAAATGCTTATTTTTAGAGAAATTTTAAATCTTTAAATCGAATTAACATGAATATGTACACACAGCCAATGCTCCAAGAAAACGCATTGAAAGATAAAGTAGCCATTGTAACAGGTGGCGGAAGTGGATTAGGAAAAGCCATGACCCGATATTTTCTGCAACTTGGTGCAAAAGTGGTAATTACCTCCAGAAATTTGGAAAAATTACAAGGAACAGCGAAAGAATTGGAGGAAGAAACCGGAGGAAAAGTGCTTTGTGTAGCTTGCGACGTAAGAAACTGGGACGAGGTAGAAGCCATGAAAGAAGCTACAATAAAAGAATTTGGGAAGATAGATATCTTGTTGAATAATGCTGCCGGAAATTTTATTTCACCAACCGAAAGGTTAACACACTCTGCTTTTGATTCGGTTCTTGATATTGTTCTAAAAGGAACCAAAAACTGTACACTTTCCGTAGGGAAATATTGGATTGAACATAAAGTTCCGGGTACGGTTCTTAATATTGTTACCACGTATGCTTGGACGGGTTCTGCTTATGTAGTTCCATCGGCTTGTGCAAAAGCAGGAGTTTTGGCTATGACGAGGAGTTTGGCTGTAGAATGGGCAAAATATAACATTAGGTTCAATGCTATTGCACCGGGTCCGTTCCCTACAAAAGGAGCTTGGGAGAGACTCTTGCCGGGAGACTTGGCAGAAAAATTTGATATGAGAAAAAAAGTTCCGTTGCGTAGAGTAGGAGAGCACCAAGAATTGGCGAATTTAGCGGCGTATTTGGTTTCAGATTTCTCGGCTTATATCAATGGAGAGGTGGTGACAATAGATGGCGGAGAATGGCTACAAGGAGCCGGAGAATTTAATATGTTGGAACAAATTCCTCAAGAAATGTGGGATATGTTGGAGGCAATGATTAAAGCAAAAAAATCTGGGTAAACTCAAGTACTATAAAAATATCAAAAATTTGACAATGTGGTAAAAAATGGTGCAAAAATACTTTGATATGCACCGTTAATACTGAATAAATTTAGAAGTATATTGAAACCTGTTTCAATATACTTTTTTTAATTTATGAAAAACTCAAAAAAAAGTGCTGGGTTTGTGGTTTAAAGCACATTCACAAAAAAGGTTTAAGAAATGGGAAACAACGTTATCAATGCGCGGATTGTTTAGCCAATTTTACCATTAAGAACAAGGGAGTAAAGAAAAGCAACCAATTTATTTGGTTTAGGAAATGGATAATGGAAAGACAAATTTACAAAACCTTGGTTAGAGATAGCGGAATGAGCCAAAGTGCTTTACAAAACTTATTTAAAGATTATCTACAATCAGCACCAAAAGTAGAGATAAAAAGCAAATCAAACGTTCATCTTCTCATTGATGGCACCTACTTCTCCAACGGGCTTTGCTTGATTCTTTATTACGACCACGATATTCGCTATGTACAGCTTTATCGCCATACCGATAAGGAAAAACTCCGCGAGATTAAGGAAGATTTAGAAAATCTAAAAAAGTTGGGAGTGGATATTTTTAGTGTCACTTGCGACGGACACCGCTCGATCCTAAGTGCGGTTAAAAAAGTGTACCCAGAAGCCGTTATCCAGCGTTGTCTGGTTCACATCAAGAGACAGGTCAAAAACTACTTGAGCGATAGACCTAAAATCTATGTCAGTCGGGAACTGCTGCATCTATCAAAACAAATTACTCATTTAGACTCAAAGGAAAAAGCCAATGAATGGCTCATCAAATTTGAGCATTGGTATGAAGAAAACAAAGCGTTCATCAACGAAAAATCGGTTAATGAATTAACGGGAAGAGACTGGTTTGCTCATAAGAACCTACACTTGGCCACATTTCTTATCATTAACGCCATCCCCAATATGTTTGCTTATTTAGAATATCCAGAAATCCCCCATACAACCAATAGGCTAGAAGCATATTTTACTCATTTAAAGGAAAAACTTACTCTTCACAGGGGATTGAGAGTTACGTCAAAAAAGAATTTTATCAAGTGGTATTTATATTTGAAAAACAACGAACCGAAATAGGTTTTTTTAGCCATAAAGTGTTCCGATAATTAAAAAAGTTGAGCATAAAATGCTCAACTTCTAAACTATCGTTTACACATCAAACTTATTGCTGATTGGTTGCTCCTCAGCAGAGCCAATTTCCCCTTCGGTTTGATGGCGAAAATTTAATGCAATTTTTTGTAATAAAAAAGCACCATTTTTTACCACAATGCCAAAAATTTAAAAGGAGTATATGAAATGATTTTTCGATATACTCCTTTGTTTTTAATAACTGATTATTAGTCTTTTATGTTTTGAATTTAGAGGGGCATTACAAATCAATTGCTGGCTCCAGAATGGTTTCCATTTTTCTTTTGATTTGGTTTACTGAACCATTGTAATTATTGATGAGTAGAGAGAATGCCAAAAGTCTTCCGGCACGTGTTTTTATGTAACCCGATAGCGTTTTTACCTTGTTTAGTGTTCCTGTTTTGGCAAAAATTTGTCCATAAGCCGGACTTAAAGAAAACGAAGATTTCAGTGTTCCTGTTTGTCCTGCAATAGGAAGTGATTTCAGGTATTCATCAAAATATTTTTCCTTGGTAAGTGCCGATAAAAATCTTGCCTGAGAAATAGGCGTTACCAAATTCGAACGCGAAAGTCCGCTTCCATCAGCAAAACTTAATCCTGAAAAATCGTAAGATTTTTCGTTCAAATGTTGGGTGACAGTTCTCCTGCCTGTTTCCGAAGAAAGGTCTCCATTTTTGTAGAATCCGGTTGTTCTGAGTAGGTTTTCGGCAAAATGATTGTTACTGGTTTGGTTGATGAAATACACCAATTCTTCGAGCTCCGGGGATTGATACGAGGTTATCTTTCTTCTTTCTTCGGGCTGTGGGTCGTAGGTTTTATTTACCACTTTTCCTTCCACTACGATGCCACTTTTTATCATGGAAGCTCTGAGTGAGTTTGCCAAATATTGTGGAGCATCGGGTACTTTTCCTTCAATACTGTTTCCTGTAAAGGTATCGGCATACACCATTTTGTTGTTGTAAGGCGAGATATAGAAGTATTTTTTCTCGTTGTTGAACGGAGAAGATTTTTTAACAATAAGTTTTTCGTTTCGCGGATCTATGTTGGTAGTAGAGCCTACAGGTAAAAAATAATTGTTGTGTTCCAACCACACAATATTAGCAGGTAAGTCTACTTTATTGTTTTTGAATACAGCAGTCTGAATAATAATATCACCTTTTATTTTAGTAATATTAGCATCTCCTATTGCGTAGATGAAGTCTGTAATAATGTCTCTATACGTGCTAGATCCTGCTCTGCCACTCCCGAGAGAAGGATCGCCACTTCCTACAATATAGAGGTTACCGTTCAGTACACCATCGCTATCTATTTCTCCGGAATATTCCAGTTGTGTATTCCATTTGAATCTGCTCCCCAAGTAAGACATTGCTGTTTCGGTGGTAAGTAATTTGGTAGTAGATGCAGGAATTAAAGGAGTGTTTTCATTATACGAAGTGATGACTTCATTGGTTTTAGGATCAAAAACCACGAATCCCCAGCGGGCGTTTCTCAAAACAGGATCGGTTTGCATAGAAGCAATACCGAATGCCAATTGTTCTTTGGCAGAAAAAGTAGTTTTTTCTTCTGGAGAACTTCCACTTTTACCAATAAACTCGTGAGACGAAGAAGAGTAGGATACAGAAGCCGAAGCAAATGAAGAGCCTTGACCGAATAAAAATACTGATGAAATAAGAGCTGAACCTATAAAATATTGTTTCAGTTTTGTCATAATCTATTTAATTTAGTTTTAGAAAGCCATTCCGAAAAATGAAACTTGCTATCTCATAATTAGTTAAACTGCGTAAAACTAAAAAATATTATACCAAACTTGTTATAAAAAATATATAAAAACCTTGGAATTGTGTTAAAAAATGTTAAAAATCAACAAAAACATCGTTTTTTATCGATTTGTAGGCAGGAATTTCGTGCAATTCTTCTAAAGATTGGGCGACCAACTTTTTGAAATCTCCATATTTTTTGGATCGAGGAAGTTTGATGAGAATCTGGAACTGATACAGATTATTAATTTTTCCGATAGGAGCTTTCTCGGGACCGAAAATACACTCTTCGGGAAGATATTTTCTTAAAACCGAACCCATAAATTGGGCAGCTCTCTGTGTTTTGTCTTCTTTTCGGTGTTTAAGCTCTATGAGTATCATTTTTACGAAAGGTGGATAGAGAAATTTTTTCCTTTCATCTAAAAAATAATCATAAATAGCTTTGGAATCGTTTTCTTTAATAAGTTGAAAAACAGAATGGTGAGGTTGATAGGTTTGAATGATAACTTTACCTTCTCCCGAAACTCTTCCGGCTCTTCCTGCTACTTGGGTAATCAGTTGGAAGGCTTTTTCCTCAACCCTGAAATCTTGCACATGGAGTAGGGAGTCTGCTTTAGGTATTGCCACTAATTCGATAGTGTCGAAATCTAAACCTTTGGAAATCATTTGTGTACCTACTAAAATATCCGTTTCGCCCGATTCCAGTTTTTCGTATAGTTTTTCGTAAGCAAATTTTCTTCGCATACTGTCGATATCCATTCTGTCTACAGTACTTTCAGGAAATAGCTTTCCGAGTTCCTCATGGATTTGCTCTACGCCAACACCTCGGGAATTGATGTTTTGAGAGTGGCAACTTGGGCATATATGAGGTTTTGTAGCTTTTTGTCCGCAGTAGTGGCATTTCATCTCGTTTCCGGATTTGTGATAGGTCATTACCACATCGCAATTTCCGCAATAGGTTACATATCCGCAAGTTTCGCACTCTACTACGTTGGCGTAGCCACGGCGGTTGTGTAGAATAATGGTCTGTTTTTTTTGCTCGATATTTTGTTTGATTTCGTCTAATAATTTTTGAGAAAAATAACCATTGGTTTTTTTAAGGTTTTGCTCTTCTTTGAAATCAATTAATTCTATTTTTGGCAAAGCAACACTCCCAAAGCGTTCGCCAAGAAATACGTATCTCAGTTTGTCGTTTTGAGCAGCATAGTAACTTTCTACAGAAGGCGTGGCAGAACCTAAAATTACAGAGGCATTATAAAATTTTGCCAGCACTTGTGCGGCATCTTTTGCATTAAAAAAAGGTTTGGTTTCTTTTGGTCGGTAGGCACTGTCGTGCTCTTCATCTACAAGGATAAGTCCCAGATTTTGATAAGGTAGAAATAAGGAATTCCGAGTCCCGATAAGGATTTTCAGTTCATTATTTCTAATTTTTCTCCATACTTCAACACGTTCAAAATCGGTGAGTTTGTTGTGATAGAACCCCAAGGCTTTACCGTATTTTTTCTCTAATCTTTGTGTAATTTGTTTGGTAAGAGCAATTTCGGGAAGCAGAAAGAGTACATTTTTACCTTGATGAATACATTCCTCAATTTTTTCTAAATAAATATGGGTTTTTCCTGAAGAAGTAACACCATGAAGCAACACATTCTTACCTTCGGAAAAAGCGGTGTCTATTTCTTTTTTTGCTTGAGACTGCATCGGGGAAAGTTCTTCCAAGGCTTCCAAATCACCTTCAAAACCTTTAATTCTATCGGTTTGAAGATAAAATTCTTCTACCCAATTTTTATTGATTAAAGAATTGAGCTGTGCATGGGAGAAATTTCCTTCATCAAAAACTTCAGACTTTTTTACGTGCCTGTTTTCGGAGGACTTTTGTTTAGACAAAATCAATAAAAAAAGTTCTTTTTGCTTGGGAGCTTTGTCTAATTTCGATAAAACCGAAACCAAAGCATCGGATTGTAAGATGCTTTCGTTTATTTTTAAGTAAGCGATTTCTTTGGCTTTGTATTTTTCGGCAATTCTTTCGTCAATAACAATCAGTTGCTCATCTATTAAGGTATTGATGGTTTTTACGATTTCTTTTTTGGGGATAAAAGCCTCCAATTCTTGTACATTTAGGAGTTGTCGTACTTCTAAGGCTTGTAGAAGATGGGTTTCGTTGGCATCGAGATTTTCCCACGCAATCTGTTTTTGTGGATTGAGTTTGAGGTAGGTTTCGCTTTCTAATTTTAGAGAAGAAGGAAAAGCAAAACGGTAGATTTCTCCTAAATTACAGAGATAATATTCGGAGAGCCATTGCCAGAAACTGAGTTGTTCTTTTGGGACAATAGGCGAGCTGTCGAGCATACTGATGAGTTCCTTGGGGATAAAATTTTCGGGTTCTCTGTTGTGGATTTCCAAAACAATTCCGGTATAAATTTTTTTTCCTCCAAAGGGCACAAGAACTCTTTTTCCTACCTCTATTTCTTCCACCAAGAAATCGGGTACTTTGTAGGTAAAAGTTCCTTTTAAATTAAGTGGAATGATGATTTGAGTATAGGTCAATTTTTATAATAAAAAAGTAATGTGGTAATTAGGTAATGAGATAATTGCCTAATTATCTCATTACCTCATCATCAAATTTCCCTTCTTCTTTTCAATTCTTTTTCAATCAACAGAAGTTCTCTGCCTGTTTGTCCTTTTACAGCAGTATTTTCCTCTGCTCTTCGCATAAGATAGGGCACCACATCTTTTACAGGGCCATAAGGTAAATATTTGGCGACATTATAGCCTTTGTCGCTCAAAAAATAGGTAATATTATCGGACATTCCGTAGAGTTGACCAAAATAAATATGGCAATCACTATGCTCCAATCCTTTGGATTTCATTTTATCCATCAAAAGTTCGGTACTTTTTTCGTTATGCGTTCCGAAAAAGGCAGAAACACGATCCAGGTTTTGAATAACAAAATCAATTCCATCGTTGTAGTTTTTATCTGTAGCATCTTTGGTTGGTTGGATAGGAGATGGGTATCCCAGTTCCTCTGCTCTGTTTCTTTCTTTTTCCATATAGGCACCACGAACCAGCTTGTAGCCAATAAAATAGTCTTTTTCTTTTGCTCGTTCCAAGTTTTTTCTCATATATTCCAACCTGCCGGTGCGGTACATTTGTATGGTGTTCCAGACAACGGGTTTCTCTCGGTTGTATTTTTCCTTCATTTCTTCCACCAATGCGTCTGCGGCATCTTGCATCCATGTTTCTTCGGCATCTACCATTACTACTACATTTTTCTCGTGACATAGGCTGCATACCTCGTGGTAGCGTTGTTTTACCCTTTCCCATTCGGTTTTTTGGCTGGTGGTAAGTTCTACACCTTTTCCTATTTCTTCATAAATTTCAATCCTTCCAAAAGCTGTAGGTTTGAATACAACAAAAGGAATAGCAGGATTTCCTGAAGCATAGACTACAATGTCTTTAATTTCCTGACATACAGCGTCAAAAACAGCTTCTTCATGTTTTCCTTCGATAGAGTAATCGAAAATACTGCCGACTCCTCTTTTGTACATTCTTTCTACCACCTTAGTGCTTTCTTCTCGTGTTTCTCCGCCACAAAACTGTTCGAACAAGGTGTTTTTAACAATATCGATAACGAAAGGAAAATTGTTCCGAATGCTGAAATTAAGAAGAGAAACTCCCAATTGGGTTAAAGTAGGCTGTTGAATAGCTTTGAACATCCAATAGGCTTTCTTGAGTTGTGCGTTGGACTTGTCCCTAAAGGCAAGCTCTGTATCGTTGAAAATAGACATGAATTTGTATTATTTTTTACAAAAATAGCGATTTTAAAACCGAATAGTAAGAAGTCAAAATATTTTTTTTGAATGTCTGTGATTTGCTATAGCAATCGTATTTTCATTTGAAACTTATTGGAAAATCTTCTTAATTTTGAAAAAAAATCATGATTACCCATTTAGATAAAGATTTCTCGCAACTCAACCAGTTTATCGGTCAACTTCAGCCCTCCAAAATTTTCTTTTTGGTTGATGAAAATACGCATGAGCATTGTCTGCCTACACTTTTAGGAAATTTTGAAAGCGATTTGCCTTTCGAAATTATAGAAATAGAAGCCGGAGAAGACAACAAAAATATATACACTGCCACTCAGCTCTGGGAAATCCTGTCGGAATTCGAAGCCGACAGAAAGGCCTTGATGTTGAACCTTGGAGGCGGAGTCATTACAGATATGGGAGGTTTTGTGGCTTCTACCTATAAGCGAGGTATTGATTTTATTCATATTCCCACAACGCTTTTGGCAATGGCAGATGCCTCTATTGGTGGGAAAACAGGTATCGATCATCAGTTTCTAAAAAACTGCATAGGAACCTTTGCTCTACCGAAGCAGATTTTTATTTTCCCTGAATTTCTAAAAACTTTAGCCTTTGAAGAGCTTAGAAGTGGCTTTGCCGAAATGCTAAAACATGGTCTAATTGCAGATGAAAAACATTGGAAAGACTTGGTTTCTATAGAAACACTAACTCCTGAATCTCTTTTTCCTTTTATAGAAACAAGCATGAACATAAAACAGAGCGTGGTTGAAAAAGATTTTAAGGAACAAAATATTCGAAAAACGCTCAATTTTGGGCATACTATTGGGCATGCGGTGGAGAGTTTATTCCTAAAAACAGAACATTTTATTCCTCATGGAGAAGCAGTGGCATTGGGCATGATTTGTGAAACCCATCTTTCTTATTTAGAAGGTTTAATTTCCGAAGAAACCTCGGAGCATATCATCAAAAATATTCAAAAATTCTTTCCTTATATTGCTATTCATGAGTTTTCTAACGAGGAGATTCTCGCTTTAATGCTTCATGACAAGAAAAATTCTCAGGGAAATATCAAATTTTCATTATTAGAAAGCATCGGAAAATGCAATTTTGATGACCAAGTTTCGGTTGAGAACATCGAAAACACGCTTAATTTTTACCGATTTTTATCTTAAACAAAAAAAATCTACATATTTTTTGAAAATGCTATAATTGTTAGATAATCAGCGTGTATTGTTTTTATAATGCATGTTAAAAAAGATTAAACATCTTCTTTTTTTTGTTTTTGGCATTCAAATTGAAATTATCTCATCACAGAACAAAGAATATTGTTCGAATAAAAGATGTATAAATTTAATTTAAAAAAATTATGAAAAAGTTAGTTTTAGGAATAGGAGTTTTAGCAACTTCAATGGCTTTTGCCCAAACCGGCGAAATAGGTTATGGTGCCAAAGCAGGGATGAATGTTTCTTCGGTTTCGGGAGATAATAGCGGATGGTCCAACAAAAACAACAAAATAGGTTACTATGCGGGTGTATTTGTAAATGTTCCTGTAGCAGAAAAATTCAGCATTCAGCCGGAAGTTTTATACAATAACTTAGGAAACAAGTTCGAAACTACGGTAGCCGGTACCAAACTATCGGTAAGCAACCATATGAATTATATTTCGGTACCTGTAATGGCACAATATAATATTGCCGAAGGTTTGTATGTGGAAGCCGGTCCTCAGTTCAACTTTTTGGTAGGGCAAAACTATAAGGTAGGCGGAATTGATAATGCTACTTTATCGGGCATTGCCGATAGTGTTGTGAGATCTACTCTTCCGGGAAAAGATTTTTATAAAACTTTCGACTTTGCCTTAGGTGTAGGTTTGGGATATAAGTTCTACAAAAATATGGGAATCAATGCGAGATATGTAGGTGGATTAACCAATAACTTCAAAACCGATTATACCAATATTGTGAAAGATGCTCAGTTCAAGAACAATGCTTTCCAAGTAGGGCTTACTTTAGGATTCTAAGTCTTTTCAGATTACATTCATATCAAACAAAAAAGAAAAAGAGGTTATCGAAAGGTAGCCTCTTTTTTGTATTTGGTTTAGGGTATACCAACAATTTTTTGCGGTAAAATGTTTTTAGAGAATAGCTTCTCTTACTCTTGTTAATTTTTGTAACAGGTCTTCTAATTTGCTAAGTTGCAGCATATTGGCTCCATCGGACTTGGCACAAGAAGGCTCCGGATGTGTTTCTATAAATAATCCATCGGCACCTACAGCAATTCCTGCTTTGGCAATGGTTTCTATAAGTTCGGGTCTGCCTCCGGTAACTCCTGAGTTTTGGTTGGGTTGTTGTAAAGAGTGAGTAACATCTAAGATAACGGGAGCATAAGCTCTCATAGTAGGTATTCCTCGGAAATCTACTACCAAATCGGTATAGCCGAAAGAGTTTCCCCGTTCTATAATGGCTGTTTTTTTGTTACCCGAATCTTTCACTTTTTGTACGGCAAATTGCATAGCTTCAGGAGAAAGAAATTGCCCTTTTTTAAGGGTTACTGCTTTTCCTGTTTGGGCAGCCGCTACCAACAAATCGGTTTGGCGAACCAAAAAGGCAGGAATCTGCAACACATCTACATATTCAGCAGCCAATGCAGCGTGGTAATTTTCATGAATATCTGTAGTGGTAGGAATATCAAAAGTATCACCTACTTTTTTGATGATTTCGAGTGCTTTTTCGTCTCCTATCCCTGTAAAACTATCTACTCGCGAGCGATTGGCTTTTTTGAATGAACCTTTGAAGATATAGGGAATGTTGTACTTATCGGACAATTTTACAATATGTTCGGCGATTTGCAAAGCCATGGTTTCATCTTCTATGGCACAAGGTCCGGCAATGAGAAAAAAGTTTTTAGAATCCTTGTGGTGTATATTGCTAAGGTGTTGTATCATTTTTTTAGTGTTGGTATTAATTAATCAAATTTACTTAAAATTTTTTCTATGGTATTGATGTTTCTACTGGTAAATAGATTTTTTAAATTTCTTTTTCCTAATATTTTCCCAAATTCGGTATTTAAGGTGTTTCCTTTTTCTACTTGCCAATAAAAGTTTTTCCCAATGATTTCTCCTCTTTCATTTTTAGAGTGTTGGGTTTTGAAAAACTCTTCTGCAAGCAATTTTTCGGTGTTTTCTTCTGCAACAAAAACGTAGTGATGTAGATGTTCTGATGCCGAAAAGGGATTGTTTTTCAACATTTCCTCAATCTCATTTTTATTTTTAATGAAGAGAAGAGCTTCATACGAAAAATGCTCCGACATAGCTTTTTCCAGATTTGATTTTAAAATATCTCTACTCAAATCCGAATGAAACAATATATTCCCCGTTGCCAGAATCGATGAAACAGGCTGAAGGTTTTCCTTTTCGAAAACGCTACAAACTTCTGCCATTTTCATAGTGGTTCCTTTCACGTTTACTCCACGAAGAAAAGCACAGTATGGGGTATTATTTTCTTTCATACAAATTATAATCTGTTCCCGAAGGCTTGAGACGGTATATTTTTTTTATCACATGATTTTCATGTTCAAGATAACTCTTAATTCTAAACTCTCTCAATAATTTGTAATGCTGTTGGTAATACAGGGAATCTTTCTCCGAATAAAGGTTTTTGTAGGATAAAAGATATTTAGGTTTTCGGTTTTTTACAGTATTTAGCCAGTAATTGGGTTTGTCTTTTATAATCTCTTCTTGGATTTTTTTGTCTACCAAACCAACCTCGTCTATGGTTTTAAGCCCCGAAAAATAAGGAATGTAGCCGGCAGGCTCCAGTAAAATCCATTGGTTTTTATCTTTTTCGTAGTCTCGTAAGAAAAGCCCGATGTTTCTTCGGTAATTCCATTCACCATTTCCTGTTGCTACCGAATGAATAATTTGATAACCTAACATAGGAAGGATATAAAAAACACTGAGAAGCCCTGTCCAAACTATTTTTTTTTGTTCTAAAACAAAAATAAGTACAGTAGAAAACAACAAAATCTGAGGAACCCAATAGTACCAATCGAAATAACTTTTCTGAGAAATGAAAATCATCTGTTTTGCCCAAGCGAACAAAAATATAATCCATACAAAAAAGTTTCGGGACTGCTTTTTTGAAACGATGGCAACAAAACAAAGCATCTCAAAAACAAGCAACAGGAGTGTAAGAGGATTGAAATGATTCGGTAATTTTAGCATTCCCCAATAATTTCCCCAATTGATTTTGAAATATTCAAAATTTTGAGCCAGTGTAAAGTTTTGGTTGTAGGTTATTTTTTTGGCAACAATGGTATTGTTTACCAATTCTCCGAAATAAAACCAATTGAAAGCCAATAGTGCTGCAATACCTATTATACCACCAAAAATATAATGCCAATTGATTTTTTTTGTCCAAATGGCATCAACCAAAAATACAATTCCCAAAAATATTACGGTATCTAACCGGGTAAATAAAATGAGAGTGGGAAATACATATAACGCCCATTTTTTTCTTTGATGAAAGCCTAAGTATAGAAAACTCATCTCCAGAAAAAAAAGTATTCCGTATTCCATTCCCAAAATAGATATTTTGACGGAAGGAGGCAATATCCCGAACAAAAAAATAAATAAAGCCTGTTGCCAAGCATCTTTTAAGATGAGTTTTGATAAAAAATAACTTCCTATAGTAAACAGCAAAGAGTTGAAAATAAGTATCGGAATAACAAAATTTTCTTTACCAAAAATTAAATTAAAAAAATAAGAAACAACAACATACAAATGTGTAGTAGATGCCGATATTTTGGTATCGCCATTGAAACCCATTACGCCATAATCCAGTAGATTCTGGGCAACACGCCATGTGATGAAAGCATCTTCCTGAATATGGTGCGTAAGTAGAAACAGCAATTTAACCAACACGGTAAAAACTACGGCAAACCATACAACTTTGTTGTTTTTTATATACAAGTTCATTCCCTGTTTTCTAATTTTAATGCCTTGGTTACTGTGTTACCCTCATCATCTGAGTAGTAATTTGGTTGGTTTTTTCTGTGGCATAGGTGGAGTCGTAGGGTTTCATTACCTCAAAAAGATATTGGTAAAAAGGTGTTATCTTTTGGACTTGTTCAGACTCTCTATAGGCCTTTTCTTTGCCCATCTGCTGCAAATCTTTAATAAAGGTATTGAATCTCTTGTCGATAGGCGTTATAGAACTTACCAAGTAGTCGTAGGCTTTGTTTTTTTGTCCTGTTTTCTCGTAAGCATCTGCTACAGCACCTACTACCAATGAGTAGAGTAAAGGCTGAGAATTCATTTGTCTTCTTACAAAGCGTTGATCTTCAAGGCTTAGTTTGGCATAATAATCATACTCGGTAAAGATTCCTTTTTTGAGTTGTTCTGCAAGTTGTAGCCCTTTCTGTTCTTGGCCTGCTATAATGTAGCCGTATACCATGGAACTTAGAGAACGAGGGTCGTTATACTTCTCTACAGGGATTTCTCTTGAGGCTAAATCCAATACTTCCAAGGCCTTGCTTTTTTGTCCACTCAAAACAAGTGCTTCGGCAGCTCTGCTTGCCGTAGAACGATAACTTACAATGTTTTGCATACAGGTTTCGTCCATATGAACACTCAAATCTTTGAAATTTCCCCATTTGTAATTTTTAACAATGGAGTATAGGTCATTGGCATCTAATCTTCCCATTTCTCCGTCTTCTTTTTCGGGAGTTTTTATAGGAACTAAGCGGTAACTGAATCCATCGAACTGTAAATAATCTCCCAAAAAGAAAATATTTGCAGGGTCATAGATGCCTCCAACGGAGAAATTAATCGGGCGTTTCCAATCAAAATGAGCCAAAATATCCATTAAGATAAGATCACTTTTGAACATACTCGCCTTTTTGTAATTAATGGTTACCACATCTTCTGCCAAAGCTGCATCTTGTGGTTTTATAATACCGGCTTTTATTGCATTTTCTTTGTTTACCGGTAAGGTAAATTTATTAACCGGTAAAAAATTGAATTTTTCGTATTTATCTTCCCCAAAAAGCATTTTGAGAATGGTATTTTTATCTTCGGACTTCGTGCGTAAGAAATTGATGGCTTCTTTTAGCGACATGGAGTCTTGTGTAAGAAACTTTCTAAAACTCGCCATTTCTGTTTCAGGAGCACCTTGTTCTTTTAGGTTAGCAAAAATATTTTCCCAAGTTTCCTTATCCATAAGATAGACTTGGTCGTTCACGCCTTCTCTATACTCTTCATGGGTAAGAACAGATGGAATAGGTGGCGAATTGTAAGTTCTTCTCTTCACTTGGTCTATATTCCAAGGGGTTGCCAGAAGCGTAAAATTGACCACTTTTACATCATCTCGGAATTGCTCTGTTTCTTGTATTGCCCAAATAGGGTAGGTGTCGTTGTCTCCATAAACGAACAAAATATCGTCTTTAGGTAAAGACTTTAGAGTTGAATATGCAAAATCGTAGGCGGTGCTTCTGCCACTTCGGTCGTGTGGCGTGTAATTTTGAAAGCCCATCATTAGCGGAATAGCCATCAGCACTATTCCTATTCCCCAATTGGCGGTATGGGAAGTTATCTTTTTTTGTAAAAAACTAAAAATAGCGGCTACACCTAAACCAATCCAAATAGCAAAAGCATAGAAAGAGCCTACCATAGCGTAGTCTCGCTCTCGCGGTTCGAATGGTTTCACGCCGGTATAGAATATAATCCCGATACTGGTAAGTATAAAGAGTGATAATATGGCATAGAATCTTCCGAAATCTCGGTTGAGCTGGAAGAAAAATCCGATAAGTCCCAACAATAAAGGTAGGAAAAAGAATTTAACCGTGCTTTCATTTTTGAACTTTGCCGGCATATCGCTTTGGTCGCCCCACATCATATTATCAATTGCAGGGATTCCGCTTATCCAGTTTCCATTGGTATTTCCCCTATGACCTTCTAAGTCATTTTGTCTCCCCACGAAGTTCCACATGAGGTATCGTACGAAATAATACCCATTTTGAAACGAGAAGAAATAATCCATGTTTTGGGCTAAAGAAGGCTTCTTTACTTTGATTAAATCATATCTCTTTGCTTGAAGATAATCATCAACCCCAATACTCCCGTCTTCAAATTTTTGTCTTAATTTTTCAAAAACCTCTTTGGCTTCGGGGCTATCTGCTATATCTTCGTTGGCATAGTTGAACTCAAAATCTGGTGCTCCATACATGGAAATATAGTTGGACATCACATCTTTATCATCATTAAACATTCTTGGCATAATGCTTACATGGTCTTTGTTGTAGACGTAGTTGAACCTTTCGTCTACAATATCGTATTTACCTGTTTTTTCATTTTTTTCGTAAACATGCCCTTTGTTAATGGTTTTAAAACTACCGTCTTCATTTTTTTCGATTCCGTTGGCATCAAGATGAGCAGTGTAGTTTTGTCCGTAAGAAGTAGGCCAATCTCCGTATTGTTCACGGTTATAATAGTCTAACATTCCGATAGCGGTATCGGGGTTGTTGAGGTTCATTGGAGGATTGGCATTGGCTCTTATGGGGATTACCAACCAACACGAAAATCCAATAATCATGTAAACGATAGATAGTGCAACGGTTTGGTAGAGGTTCTTTTTTGTTTTTCGTGAAAAGCTGATGAGTAAATAACAGGTAGCAATGAGTACCAAAAAAGCAATAATAGTTCCGGAATGGAAAGGTAAGCCTACTCCATTGACAAAGAAGATTTCACTTTTCCCAAAAAGTGTCATAATGATTGGGAAAATTCCTTTGAATACTACTGCGAGAATAAATAAGGTAATACCGTTGGCAATTGCAAAATTTTTCCAGGTAAATTCATGATTTTTGAAATAATACATAAGGCATACAGCAGGCAAAGCCAACATTACCATCATATGAACTCCTACCGAAAGCCCTATCGTAAAGAAAATTAAAATAAGCCACCTCTCATTATCAATACTGTTGTACTCATTTTCCCACTTGGTAATTAGCCATACCAACAGAGCAATAAACATAGATGCCATGGAATAAACCTCGCCTTCTACTGCTGAATACCAAAAAGTATCCGAAAAAGTAAAACACAACGAACCTATAACTCCTGAAAAAAGTATAGTGATTTTGTCGCTATAATCGATATTTTCAAATTTTTTGTTGAGGAGCTTTCGAACCAAATGGGTAATGGTCCAAAACAAAAACAGTATGGTAAATGCACTGAAAAGTGCCGACATGGCATTGATGATTAACGAATAATAGGCTCCGTTCCCAAATCCTAAAATGGCTGCCACAGCTCCCACCAACTGAAACAATGCCGCACCGGGAGCGTGGGTAACTTCCAGTTTTACGGCAGACGAAATATACTCACCTGTATCCCAAAAACTGAATTTCTTCTCTATGGTTGATAAATAAGTGACGAATGCAACGGAAAAAACTACCCACCCTAAAACGGTGTTCCACTTTTTGAAGGTCCAATCTTTCATTAAAAAAACAATTTCTGCGAAATTAAGGTTTTTTAAAAGATTTTCCTAAACCTTAGGTTGTTAAATTTGTGTTGTGCGTTGTGGGTAAATGTGTTGGGGGGTGAAGTGATGATGTAAAGCAGTTTATAGTTTACGTCCAACGACTTTACAAAATTTCACGCGATCACACAATTGTGGATTTTCCCAGTTCTATATTGTCGTAATTGAGGAAACAAATATCTCTTTTTAGATAATGAGCAATATATTCGCCCACTTCACTGGTGGAGTAATTTTTTTTAGGATTAAGGTCTGCTGTTACAATTCCTAAAGAAATACTTTGCTCTACAGCATCGTACACTCTCTCAGATTCTTCTTGAAGTCCTAAATGCTCCAACATCATAGCAGCACTTAAAATAGATGCAATAGGATTGGCAATATTTTTTCCTTTGGCCTGAGGATAAGACCCGTGAATTGGCTCAAACAAAGCCGTATTTTCGCCTACGGAAGCTGAAGGCAACAATCCGATAGAGCCGCCAATAACGCTACCTTCATCAGAAATAATATCGCCGAAAAGATTGTCTGTTAAAATCACATCAAATCTTCTTGGGTCCAAAATCATTTGCATGGTTGCATTGTCTATGAATAAAAAATCCATCGCAACATCAGGATATTCCAAAGCGATTTCCTGACAAGTTTTTCTCCAAAGTCTGGAGGTTTCCAATACATTGGCTTTGTCTATTACCGTTACTTTTTTTCTTCTCTTTTGGGCTGCTTGGAACGCCAAATGAGCAATTTTTACAATTTCTGCTTTATTGTAAGAGCAAATATCATATGCACTTTGTCCGTCTTCGGAAGTGCCTTTTTCACCGAAATAAATCCCACTAATTAATTCCCGATAAATCACCATATCGGTATTCTCAAAAATTTCTTTTTTGAGTGGACTGTTATCTGCAATGGCGTTATAGGCTTTTATAGGTCTAATATTCGCATAGAGTCCAAGTTCCTTTCTCAGTTTTAGCAAACCTTGTTCCGGGCGAACTTTAGCATCAGGATTGTTGTCAAAGGCAGGATCTCCAATAGAACCAAAAAGAATGGCATCTGCATTTTTGCAAATTTCCAATGTTTCTTTAGGTAGGGGATTGCTGGTTTCATAGATGGCTTTTGCACCTATAAGCCCTTCGTGATAGTTGAAGGTGTGTCCGTAAATTTCTGCAATAGTATCCAATACCTTAATCGCTTGGGTTACTACTTCCGGACCAATTCCATCTCCCGATAATACTGCGATATTAAATTTTTTGCCTTCCATTTTTTTCTGCTTTTTTTATATCATTCTGAATAAAGTACAGAATAATACAATCATTAATAAACTATTTCTCTTTCTTTTTCGTATTGTTCTATGGCTGCTTTGTTGTTGATGAGATAGTCAATATCATCATACCCATTCAGTAAACAAATTTTTTTATAAGGATCAATGTCAAAGTTAGTCATTTTTTCGTTAAATTCAATGCTTTGTTTCTCTACATTAATATAAATTAATGTTTTTGGGGTTTCTTTAATGGTATTCAATAAATCTTGTAAATATGCTACAGATACCTGAATAGGTAACAATCCATTATTCAAAGCATTGCCTTTAAAAATATCAGCAAAAAAACTGGAAACTACGACCTTAAATCCATAATCGGTTAATGCCCATGCGGCATGCTCTCGGCTACTTCCGCAAGCAAAGTTATTTCCTGCCACCAAAATTTCTCCCGAATAAACAGGATTATTCAATACAAAATCTTTGTTGATTTCGTTATCATTTTTATATCGCCAATCTCTAAAAAGATTCGCCCCAAATCCCTTTCTGTCGATTACTTTTAAAAATCTGGCAGGAATAATTTGGTCGGTATCAATATTCTCCGCAGGAATAGGAACTGCCGTAGAAGTAATTTGATTTAATTTTTTCATGTGAATTTTACAGATTAAAAATTAGAAATTCTACCGTTTACCGCAACCATTGCGGCGGTTAAAGGACTTGCCAATAGTGTTCTTGCACCTTGTCCTTGTCGTCCTTCAAAATTTCGGTTGGAAGTAGATATGCAATATTCTCCCGCAGGGATTTTATCTTCATTCATAGCTAAACAAGCCGAACAACCTGCCTGCCGTATTTCAAAACCTGCTTCGGTAAAGATGTTTTCCAGACCTTCTTCTCGAATTTGTTTGGCTACCAATTGTGACCCGGGAACTATCAATGCATTAATATTTTCTGCTTTTTGTTTTCCTTTAATATAAGAGGCTGCTACGCGAAAATCTTCAATTCTGGCATTGGTACAACTGCCAATGAAAATATAGTTGATGGGAATATCCTTCAAAGATTGTCCTGCCTCTAACCCCATATACTCCAATGCTTTTTCTTCGGATTGAGATTTTGGCGAAGGAATGTTGTCCTTAATGGTTATTCCCATTCCCGGATTAGTTCCGTAAGTAACCATAGGGTAAATATCCTCCGCATTGAAGGAATATTCGCAATCGAAAACGGCATTTTCATCGGAAACCAAAGTTTTCCAATAGGCAATTCGTTTTTCTAATTCTTTACCCGTAGGGGCATATTTTTTTCCTTTGATATAAGCAAAAGTAGTTTCATCAGGTGCAATCATGCCACCCCTTGCACCCATTTCTATGCTCATATTGCATACTGTCATTCGCCCTTCCATACTCATTTCTTCAAATATATTTCCTGCATATTCGCAGAAATATCCTGTGCCGGCGTCCGTTCCTATTTTCGAGATAATATAGAGAATCACATCTTTTGGCAAAACATTTTCGTTCAATTTTCCATTAACGGTAATCCGCATAGATTTCGGCTTGTTCATCAACAAACATTGGCTGGCAAACACTTGTGCTACCTGACTTGTCCCAATCCCAAATGCAATGGCTCCGAACGCACCATGTGTAGAAGTATGGCTATCCCCACATACAATGCTCATTCCCGGTTGGGTAAAGCCTAATTCGGGCGAAATAATATGTACAATCCCTTGATTTTCATGCCCTAAACCATAATATAAAATATTATTTTTTTGACAGTTTTTTTCCAATTGATCTAATTGAGTTTTGGACAATTGGTCTTTAATCGGTAAATGTTGATTTTTGGTAGGTACATTATGATCGGCAGTAGCTACGATGTTTTGTGGACGGAACACCGGTATGTTTCTCTGTTCCAGTTCTGCAAAGGCTTGCGGGCTGGTTACTTCGTGGATTAAATGTCGGTCTATGTAAATAATCTGTGGTCCATTTTCGATGCTTTTTACCACATGAGCGTCCCATACCTTGTCGAAAAGTGTTTTTCCTTTTTTATTCATTTCTTTAGTGATTCTTCATTGTAATAAAATTTCAGTTCGGACGTTTGGTTATTAGTTTTAAGTTATTAGTCTAATATCTGCTATTTTTTGCCCGAACTGAAAAGTCTTTTCATCATTTGTGTTGTTTATATTGCTTTTGCTCTTGTACTATAGTTCATTAAGAGTAAACTTAAATCGTTATCCACGATTTCTTTCTTTTGATCTGCAATTGCTAAAAATTCGCGATACAAATAGTCTAAATCGTCTTTGGTTATATCAAATCCTATTTTCTTGAAACGATAGGCTAAGGCGGAACGACCGCTTCTCGCCGTTAAAATAATAGAAGATTCATTGATGCCTACATCTGCGGGATCAATAATTTCGTAAGTTTCACGGTTTTTAATGACACCATCTTGATGAATTCCCGAACTGTGTGCAAATGCATTGGAACCCACAATGGCTTTGTTGGGTTGTACCATCATTCCCATACTCTCACACACCAATTGGCTCATTTCCGTTAACATTTTCGTATTGATATTGGTTTCAAAGTTCAAATAAGGATGTTGTTTGAAAATCATCACCACTTCCTCCATAGCGGTATTTCCGGCTCTTTCTCCAATTCCGTTGATGGTGCATTCTACCTGTCTTGCTCCATTTTTTACGCCCATAATGGCGTTGGCAGTTGCCAAGCCCAAATCGTTGTGACAATGGCAAGAAAGTATGGCTTTATGAATATCAATAACATTTTCTTTCAAGTATTTCATCTTATAGCCATAATCTTCCGGAAGGCAATAGCCCGTAGTGTCCGGAATGTTCAAAACGGTAGCCCCTGCTTTAATGACTTCGCTACACACTCTTGCCAAAAATTCATTATCTGTTCTTCCGGCATCTTCGGCATAAAATTCTACATCGTCTACAAAGGTTTTGGCATAGGCGACTGCTTCTGCTGCACGATTGATGATTTCATCTTGAGATGAATTAAACTTGTACTTAATATGCGATTCCGAAGTGCCAATTCCCGTATGGATTCTTGGTTTTATGGCTTTGTCTAAAGC
>JAGOJI010000066.1 GCA_017995195.1 Cloacibacterium sp. | reverse complement strand
ACCTAATGACCAAAAAGGTTGGTTCTTTACAGGCAAGTAACAAAAACAAAAAGGATGGCCCGGAATGGTATACGTAGAAGGAGGCACCTTTACTATGGGTCTGGTAAAAGACGATGTAATGCACGATTGGAACAACACACCTCGCAGAATGCAGGTAAGTTCCTATTTTATAGGAGAAACAGAGATTACTAACTACGAGTATCGCGAATATGTTACGTGGTTGAAATTTGTATTTCCTCCATCAGATCCAAGTTTCAAAAACATTTATTCAGGAGCTTTGCCGGATACTTTGGTATGGAACAACAAGCTATCTCGTAACGACTATGCCGAAACCTACTTCCGCTCTCCAGAGTACGACTATTACCCTGTAGTAGGAGTTTCTTGGTTACAAGCATCTAGATATTGTGACTGGTTGACTGATAGAGCTAACGAGAAAGAACTTATGGATCGAGGAATTATAGGAAAAGATTTTTACACCAACGATGCCAATAATCAGGGAGCTAATGCTTTCAACTTGGATAAATTCAAAGCAAACGATCCTGAATTGCAAAGCTATCTCAACCAAAAAAGAATTGAGCAAAAGTCCGGCATCAAAACTAAAAATGCTCGAATTATGGCTGCCAACAGAAATGCTACAGCAGGAGTGGTTACCAAATTCAGACTTCCTACAGAAGTGGAATGGGAATATGCAGCTTTGGGACTCCAGAAAAATAGAGAATACAATAATTATTTAGGAAAATCTCCTCAGATAGATCGACTTAAAGGAAGAAAAGGAAACAACAGAGGAATGTTTTTAGAAAACTTCAAACAAGGAAGAGGAGATTACTCCGGTGTAGGAGGTTGGAACAACGATGGCTCCCCTACTACATCAGATGTGAGACAATACCCCTCTAACGATTTAGGAATCTACGGAATGTTCGGAAACGTAGCAGAGTGGACTGCAGATGTGTACAGACCAATAATTGATGAAGAAGCAAGTGACTTCAACTATTACAGAGGTAATGTTGCTAAACAAATCTCAAGAAATGCAGATGGAACCTACAAAAAAGTAGAAGGAAATGCTGTAAAATATGACACTTTAGCTGATGGAAGATTGGTATACAGAGGACTTCCGGGGCAATACGAGAGAACTATAGTAGGAGAACATAAAGACTACAGAGACGGAGATTTTCTCTCTTCGCTGGAAGGAGGCTACGGACGTGTACCAGATAGTACAACTACTTCTAATATGTACAACGCTCCCAAAACACGCTTTGTGGTAGATGGAAACGGAAAAGTAATTCTTCAGAAAGATACCCAACAAAGAACCTCTACAATTTCCAATCAGGTAAGAGTAGTAAAAGGAGGTTCGTGGATGGATACAGCCTATTGGCTAGACCCGGGACAGAGAAGATTCAGAAACGAGGGGAAATCTTATGGTTGGATTGGCTTCCGTGTGGCACAAGATGCTAAAGATAACAACAGCAGAAGAACCAAAAGGTAATAAAAAATTAAATCATAAAAATCCTTTTCTTAATTGAAAAGGATTTTTTATTTTTGGAGATATGAATATTGAGCATTGGTATCGCCTATACCTTCAGGCAAATAAGGTAACTATAGACAGTAGAAAAATAGAAAAAAACGACTTGTTTTTTGCCTTTTCGGGCGAAAATTTTAATGCGGCAAGTCTTGCACAAGAAGCCATAGATAAAGGGGCTTTAGCTGTTGTAGTAGAAGACAAAAAATTTTCTAATCCCGAAAAAAATATTTTTTTGGTAGATTCTACCTTGGTAACTCTACAAGAATTAGCAAAACATCACCGAAATCAGCTGAAAATCCCGATTATTGCTCTTACAGGAAGTAATGGAAAAACTACCACCAAAGAGCTCATTCATGCCGTTCTTTCGCAGAAATATAAGGTACAGTATACTTTCGGAAACCTCAACAACCATATCGGTGTACCGCTTACCTTGCTTTCTATAGAACCGGAACATCAAATGGCAGTTATAGAGATGGGAGCCAATCACCAAAAAGAAATAGAGTTTTTGTGTTCGCTGGCTCAGCCCAACATAGGATATATTACCAATTTCGGAAAAGCCCACCTCGAAGGTTTTGGAGGTTTTGAAGGCGTAATAAAAGGAAAGTCGGAGTTGTATCATTATTTAAAATCTCATAAGCAGACCATTTTAATCAATGAAAATGATGAAATTCAGGTCGAGAAAACTACAGAATACAGCCCAATAGTCACATTTGGAACCGCCCATTCGCAATATTCTTTTGATAAAGTCACAGAAAACAATTTTGTGGGATTGGTCTACCAAAATCAAAAAGCCTTGTCTAAATTAACGGGAGAATATAATTATAATAATCTATGTGCGGCGGCAAGTTTGGGCTTTCATTTTGGTCTGAATTTCGAACAAATTAAAGAAGCTGTGGAAAACTACACACCAACCAATATGCGGTCTCAAATTGTGCAAAAAGGAAATAAAACCTTGGTTTTGGATACCTACAATGCCAACCCGAGCAGTATGGCGGTTTCGTTACAAAATTTCAATCAGTTTCAAGGCAGCAAAACCATTATTATAGGGGATATGTTGGAATTGGGAAGCGAAAGCCAGAAAGAACATCAGCATATTTTAGACTGGGCAAAATCCTTCGATTTCAATGAAATAATTACCGTAGGAGCACATTTCAAAAATGTACATCATTCAGATAAAGCATTTAATAACTCTACTGAACTGATAGATTACCTTCAAAAAAACAAAATCCAGTCAAACAACATACTCCTAAAAGGCTCACGCGGAATAGCTCTGGAGAAAGTATTGGATTTTATTGTTTAAAGATTATAACATATATAACACAACGAATAGATTTTAATAAGATTAGGAATATTTAGAAATCGGAATAAGCCAAACGTTTATGATTAATATCTTACCCAAAAATAGTCTTAACTTAAAAATAAAACAGCTTCTATAATTTCACAACTTTACGCTTATATAAAATCGTAATATCCGTTTTTCTTTCCCAAAATTTTACCATCATCTGCATTCAGCCAATTTTTGAGAATAGTAGCGTAAACTTTCCTAAAATCTTCGGTATAAATTAAGTCGCCATCGTTGAGGTTAGCAAGATTGGGAAGTGAATTTAAGATTCCTTTTCTTTTCAGTCCTCCACTAATGAAAAACATCTGATTGGCTGTTCCGTGATCGGTTCCTCCACTGGCATTTTGAGAAACTCTTCTTCCAAATTCGGAGAAAGTCATAAGCAAAACATCATCAAATTTATGACTCTGTTTTAAATCATTTACAAAAGTTTTTACCGCTTCATTAATTTCCTCAAAGAGTTTGTTTTGTCGTTGATTCTGATTGGTGTGTGTATCAAAACTACCTATGGAAAGATAATAAACTTGTGTATTGATATCGGATTTAATTAAAGAAGAAATGGTTTTGAAATCTTGTGCTAATTTACTGGAAGGATAGTTGATTTGATTATCTTTCGGCTTGCTTTTTTCAAAAATATATTGGGCATTGCTAATGGTAGAGCCCATAGTTTGATACAAATATTCTACCGTTTCGTGGTCGTGATCGTGCCCATCGTAAAGCGATCTGAAGAATTGTTCTTGACTTGTCCGGTACAATCTCTGAGGATCTTTGAAGGCAAAAGCCTTGTTTTCATTACCTTTTAGTGCCAAACTCAGCATATCATCTATCTCCAAAGCCTGAGTAGGATGTGCACATTGGTAACAGGCTTCATCTAAATACCTGCCAAGCCATCCGGTCTCCCAATATTCATTACTTGCCGATGCAGATTGCCAAATATCCATGCTCCTGAAGTGAGATTTATCGGGATTAGGATAACCTACATTATTCATAACTGCCAAATCTCCATTGTCGTACAGTTCTTTAAAAAAGCTCAAAGCAGGATTTATAGAGACTTCATCGGTAAGGGAAAGAGCATTGTTTCTACTAATAGCTATAGCCTTTCGGTTGGAGTAATATAAATCGTTTCTTACAGGGATAATAGTATTAAGCCCATCGTTTCCGCCACTGAACTGTAAAACAACTAAGATTTTGTTTTTAAAATCCATGGCTTCAGGGAACTCTAAGGCTTTCATAAAACCAGGTATGAATAGTGAGGTAGAAACCAATGAACTTATTTTGAGAAATTCGCGTCTTTTAATTAACATAACTTTGGATTTTGGCGGTTAACATAATTGATATTCGGGAGTAGACATGGTATTAATTATTTGATTTTTAATACTTTTTTTTCGAAAACTGTCTGATTGTCTTTTCTGAATTTGGATATTGCTTATGCCACAAAATATCAAAGATATTTTCAGTTTTTAAAGTATTTTCTACTCTGTCCCAATCAATCATGGGGATATGATTATTTCTAAACCCTTTTATCTTGATATTTTTCATCATTCTTTCATTCATTCCCATGCTTACGTCGTCATCGTCTTTTTCTTTGTAGTCCATGGGTAAAACACCGCTCCATATTTGGGGAAGTTTTAGCCGTAGCATAAGGCTACTGCTGTCAATCCAAGATTTTCCTTGTGGCCATCCTGCGACATTGGGAGGCAGTAGCAGCACTTGTCCCAATAGTTTTTGAAAGCTCAGTAAGCCTTCTGCACGCTCCATGGTCATGGGTAAAATTCTATGTATGCCTACCATTAATTCAATAGGGGATTTTATTTTTATTCCAATATTATTTTCACTATAAAACCAGTCGGCAGTAAAAATATCAGATAATAAACTTTCGATATTATAATTGGAATTATAAAACCTGTCTGAGAGAAAGGAAATATGTTGTTCGTTAATTTTTTCATTTACGAAAAAGCGGTAGATTTTTGTTGAGATAAATCGGGCGGTTTGCTTTTGTTCGAGAATTATTTTTAGAATGTCGTTTCCATTAAAGTTCCCTGTTTTCCCTAAGAAAGTTTTTTGTCCGAAATCATGATTATTTTTTCTTTCTGTAAAATTTCCGTTTTTGTCAAATGTCCACCCTGTAAAAGCTCTTGCTGCTTCTTTAATATCTTTTTCGGTATAGTTTCCTCTTCCCATAGTAAAGAGCTCCAGTACTTCCCGAGCAAAATTTTCGTTGGGGTGATCTTTCCTGTTTTGTTGATTGTTCAGAAACTGTAGCATGGCGGGCGATTGACTTACCTCAAACAATAAGTCACCGAAGTTTCCCAGTGCATTTTTTCTTAAAATCTGAATAATTCCCTGGTTAAAATCGTTATTCTGAATGCGGGTAGCAAAATGTCCGTGCCAAAAAAGAGCCATTTTTTCCCTCAATTGTGCTTTGGTATTCACCATCTCCTGAAACCAAATACTATTGAGTTTCATATTCATTTCTCTGTTTTTCTTCGCTAATGCTCGTTTTTCCTCGGGTAATAATTTTACATTGTCTTGGTTTTCCATTATAACATATCCTACAGATAAGTTGGTAGTTTTTTCTTTTGATTGAGCAAGGAGCTCCTTCCAAACGCCTGAGGTAGGAGTTTCTTTAAGAGATTTAAAATTTTCTAAACTTACACCAAAACCTGCACGAGAAAGCAAGTGCTTATTTTTGAGAAAAAGAGAAGCCATATCTTTTTTCTTTTTATGATAAGAAATTATAAGAAAGGTTAAAACCCACACGTTAAATTTTACAGCCTGAGTTTTATATATCCTTTATGATTCACGAATTTACGACTCCACTACCTTACAATTCCCAAATTGGCTTTATTCGAAATGAAAAAATTGCGTAGTTTTGTGATTCAAAATAGGCTATGGATTTACTTAGAAACATCAGCGAAAACCTACATTATTTCATTAAGACTAATTTTCCCGACGGATTTGTTTTGATATTTCAGATACTATCAAAATTTATTCTACTATTGGCGGTAGTCTACGTTATTGATTTTGTACTGAAAAATGCTGCCAATATTTTGCTGAAACTTTTCTATAAAAAATACAAAAAAGCCTTTTTAGAAGCCATTCTTCAGTCAAGAGTACATTATTCGTTTGCTCATTTTGTTCCTATTGCAATGAGCGATTTTTTTATCGAACAAATTTTCTGGAGGCATCCCAAAAGTTTTTTCATTTTAGATATGGTCTTCACCACTTTAGGGATTGTGGTGTCGGTAATGTTGGTTGATCGTTTCCTTAAATCTATCGAAAAATATTATATCATTACCAACAACAGGTACAAGGTGACGGCGTTTCGAGCTATTTATGAAACCTTGAAAATAGTTGCCTACTTTGTGGTAGGAATTATCGTTGTTTCCAGAATCTCAGGAATTACACTTGCAGGGATTTTAGGATATTTGGGAGCCATTACAGCGGTTTTGCTATTGGTATTTAGAGATACGATTTTGGGCTTTGTAACAGGAGTACACGTTTCTACCTCCAAAAACCTGAAGGTAGGTGATTGGATTGGGATTAAAAAATATGATATAGAAGGTACTGTTCAGGAAATCAATTTATTAACAACCAAAATTCAAAATTTTGATAAAACAGTATCCACAATACCTACCTACGATTTACTAAGTACCGAGATTAGAAATCATCAAGTCATGTATGAAGGAAGTTCGAGGAGAATCAAAAGATCTATTTATTTCAACATCAAGTCGTTTAGCTTTGTTGATGACGATTTTTATAATCGCCTTAAAGACATTAATTTAATCTCGGAATATTTAGAAACTAAGTACAACGAAATTAAGAAACTAAAATCCGACTTACCTAACAACCAAAGAGTAATTAATGGTCAACAACTTACTAATATTGGTATTTTCAGGATTTATACTTTAAATTATCTGAAGAGAAATCCTAATATTTCTCAAAACGATACTTTGTTGGTTCGTCAACTCGAAATCACTCCTCAAGGAATGCCTTTGGAAATCTACTGTTTTACTACAAAAGCAGATTTAGAAGATTACGAGCAAGTTCAGGCAGATATTTTTGATCATATTCTCACAGCCGCTAAAGAGTTTGATTTGGAAGTAATGCAGGTAATGAAGTAGTCCTTCAGTACATCATTTATGATTTCCTATCTATACCCGAAGCTTTTCAAGTCTCTTTCGTTTTTCCGCCAGTCTTTTTTTACTTTAACAAAAATATTAAGATGTATTTTTTTGGAGAAAAACTTTTCTAAATCGAGGCGAGCTTCGGTACCAACCTTTTTTATAGCTTCACCTTTGTGCCCTATAAGAATACCTTTTTGGGTGTCTCTTTCTACATAGATGATGCTATCGATAAAGATGATGCCTTCCTTTTCTTTGAACATTTCTGTAACCACTTCTACCGAATATGGAATTTCTTTATCGTAGTTCAGTAAAATTTTTTCTCTGATGGCTTCATTCACAAAAAATCTTTCCGATTTGTCCGTAAACTGGTCTTTCTCGTAATACGGAGGATTTTCTGGCAAAAGAGATTTCAACTTAGGTAGGATATATTCCGTATTATATGCGTTGAGAGC
This sequence comes from Cloacibacterium sp., assembly GCA_017995195.1. Taxonomy (GTDB): domain Bacteria; phylum Bacteroidota; class Bacteroidia; order Flavobacteriales; family Weeksellaceae; genus JAGOJI01. The sequence continues at coordinate 4,966 of JAGOJI010000066.1, read as the reverse complement.
AGAAATAGGCAGTATTTCTGCTTTTGGAATTTTTTCGTGCCAATATTCCACCATTTTCTCCATTTCTTCCTGAGTACTTTTATCTACTTTATTGATGAGCAAAAGTACCGGAACAGGTATTTTGTTTAGTTTGTCTATTAAAAATTCGGAGGCTTCGTCCTTATCTGTAATATCTACGATAAACAAAAAAACATCTGCATCTTGTAAACTTTCTTTTACAAAATCCATCATTTTTTCCTGCAATTGATATTTAGGATCCAAAACGCCCGGCGTATCCGAAAATACAATTTGGAGGTCTTCCTCATTATAAATGCCAAAAATACGATGTCGGGTAGTTTGTGCTTTTTGAGTAACAATTGCCAACTTTTCTCCCATCAATTGATTGAGAAGTGTGGATTTCCCTGCATTGGGCTTACCTACGATGTTTACAAAACCTGCTTTGTGCATTGTTGTGATATAAAATTTCTATTACTGCAAAGGTAGTAATAATTTGTCAGTCGTATTATTTTGAATAAAGTGAGTTTACCCCGAAACTTTTCAGAAGTTACAGAAAATCTTAAGATAATTTCTTAAATTTGGGCTAAATAAAATATGAAATGAATAAGGATATTATTTTTGAACTCATCGAGAAAGAAAGACAACGCCAAACCCACGGAATCGAACTCATTGCCTCGGAAAACTTTGTTTCCGAAAATGTAATGAAAGCCATGGGAAGTGTTTTAACCAATAAATATGCAGAAGGCTATCCCGGAAGAAGATATTACGGCGGTTGCGAAGTGGTAGACGAAGTAGAACAATTGGCAATAGATCGTGCCAAAGAGCTTTTCGGGGTAGAATATGCCAACGTTCAGCCACATTCCGGATCGCAGGCAAATGCAGCAATTTACCTGTCGGTTCTTAAACCCGGCGACACTATTTTGGGCTTAGATTTATCCATGGGAGGACATCTCACACACGGAAGTTTTGTAAACTTTTCAGGAATCAATTTCAATGCAAAATTCTATGGTGTAGATAGAGAAAGTGGTTTGATAGATTATGATATGATGCGGGAAGTAGCACACAAAGAAAAGCCAAAAATGCTCATTGCAGGATTTTCTGCCTATTCCCGAGATTTAGACTATAAAAAATACCGTGAAATAGCTGATGAAGTTGGGGCAACTCTATGGGCAGATATTGCTCACCCCGCAGGTTTGGTAGCAAAAGGTTTGCTCAATTCTCCGTTTGAACATTGCCATGTGGTAACCACTACAACGCACAAAACCTTGCGTGGACCAAGAGGTGGAATGATTATGATGGGCAAAGATTTTGAAAATACCTACGGACACAAAACGCCAAAAGGTGAAACCAAAATGATGAGTGCTGTTTTAGATGGTGCCGTTTTTCCGGGAACACAAGGCGGACCTTTGGAACACGTGATTGCTGCAAAAGCGGTAGCTTATGCAGAAGCCATCGACCAAAAATTTGAAGTATATACCCAACAAGTAGTCGCAAATGCAAGAGCATTGGCAAAAGCCATGATAGATAGAGGTTTTGATATTGTAAGTGGTGGAACCGACAATCACTTGATGTTGGTAGATTTACGAAACAAAGGTGTGAACGGTAAAGAAACCGAAAAAGCATTGGTACAGGCAGACATTACGTGTAACAAAAATATGGTTCCTTATGATGACAAATCACCATTCATCACTTCCGGAATTCGTTTGGGAACGGCAGCTATTACCACTCGCGGTTTGAAAGAAAACGACATGGAAACCATCGCAGATCTAATTAATGATGTAGTAACAAACATAAAAGACGAAAAAGTGATTGCCGATGTACGCAAAAAAGTAAATGAATTAATGGATTCCAGACCGCTGTTTCAGTATTAAAACGAAAGGTTCATTGGTATCTCAACATTTTAAATCATCTCGTTTCGAGATGATTTTTTTTAGTTACCCCAATCGTTTTGTCTATAGATTTGACTAAAAGAATTCAAAATTGTATTTTTGAAAACAGAATGAATCATCAACCCTCCATACAGGATTTAGTTCGTGGTATTACTTCCAACAACAAAAGGTTGTTGGGTAAGGCCATTACACTCATTGAAAGTAAAAAAAACGAACACCGAAGCCAAGCCGAAGATTTATTGAAACATATTCTTCCTTTAACAGGAAAATCCGTAAGGATAGGAATTACCGGAGTTCCCGGTGCGGGAAAATCTACTTTCATCGAAAATTTTGGGAAATTAGCTATTAAAAACGGAAAAAAAGTTGCCGTTTTGGCAATTGACCCAAGCTCCTCACTGAATAAAGGCAGTATTTTGGGCGATAAAACCCGTATGGAAGAATTGGCAAAAGACCCCAATGCTTTCATTCGTCCAAGTCCAAGTTCGGGATTTTTGGGTGGTGTTGCCAATACAACTTTTGAAACTTTACTCTTATGCGAAGCTGCAGGATACGATTATATTCTTATAGAAACCGTAGGTGTGGGGCAAAGTGAAACTTTGGTTTCGGATATTACCGATGTTTTTTTGTTTTTAAAAATAATTGGTGGAGGAGATGAGTTACAGGGAATCAAGAGAGGGATTATGGAAATGGTAGATATTATTTTCATTAACAAAGTAGATGAAAATAATCTTCAAAAAGCCAAGAATACACGTCTGGAGCTTATCAGGGCATTGCAGTTTCTACCCTTTAAGGAAAAAGATTGGAAAGTCCCCGTTCTACTTGGTTCGGCTCTAAACCAAAAAGGTTTACAAGAAGTTTTCGAAAAAATTTCGCAGTTTATAGACCTGAAAAATAAAAATGGAAGATTACAAGAAGTTCGAAGCCAACAAGCCGAAAAACGTTTTGAATATTGGGTTCAGGAGTACATTTTGGAACAAACCCGAAAAAATAATACTTTGGAAAACGCCTACAACGAGCACAAAGAAAAAGCAGCCCATCTACAATCTAATCCCAGCTCCGAAGCCAAGGCATTCGTAGAAAAATTATTGAAAAGGGGGTAAAGTCGTGAAGCAGTTTACATTCAACGACTTTACACCTAAACATCTTTTATAAAATCTTCGTATTCGTAAAAAAGCGTTTCGAAAGTCGACATATTTTCTACAAAAAACTCAAAAATTTCTTGCCACGAATTTTTATTATAAACAGAAACTCCCCTTTTCTCGACCCAAAATCTCGAAATTATTTTTCCATTGTTTAACGTATAAAATTCATCTTTGAAAAGTTCGCTTTTTAGTTGGTCTTGTAAAATATTTTCGAGCGACCAGAGTTTTTCGAAGTAGGCATTTCGGAAAAGTTCGTCTTTTATTTCGATGTCTATAGAAACTTCTGCCTTTTTGTTATCTGCGTAGAATTTTAAAGAAAAATCTTTGATTTTGGTATCATACAAAAGCCATTTCCTTGGAAAAGATTTCCCGAAAGCAGTCCAAAATTATTTTTTGAGTTGTGTTGCTTCTTCTTTGTTGAACATTTATATAGATTGTTGCAAATATAGCGAACTTCGATAGATTATTTTTTTAGAAACCCAATCAAAAGAAGAAAGTTTTAAATTTGATTACCTTTGCAAGGTTTTTAAAGTTTATGAAATGAAGAAATTAATAGTTGTATTGTTATGTCTTATTGCTACCCGTTTTTGGTCGCAAAACTCTGAAATCCAAACACAGAAAGAGATTGACTCCTTGAAAACAGAAGTAGGTCTACTAAAAGAAATGTTGATGAAAATTGACAAAACAGAAGCTCAAGAGAAACAAAAAAAATGGTATGATAAATTTTCTATTGGAGGCTATATACAACTGAGATACAATGAACTTTTTGAAAGTAATCCTGATCTGGAGTGTGAACAATGCGATCATTTCTGGGGAAATGATGGCAGTGGACTTTCCTTCAGAAGGGTAAGATTTAAATTTTCGGGGCAGATAACGCCGAGAGTCTTCTTTTATATTCAGCCGGATTTTGCCAAATCGGTAGGAACCTCCAATCATGTCGGTATTCTAAAAGATGCCTATTTTGATATTGGTTTGGATAAAGACAATCAATACAAACTGAGATTGGGACAGAGTAAAGTACCCTATGGTTTTGAGAATATGCAATCCAGTAGTGATAGGCTTCCGCTCGACCGAAACGATGCCATGAACAGTGGACTGAAAGATGAAAGAGACTTGGGAGTTTTCTTCATGTGGGCTTCCAAAGACAAGAAAAAACTGATGGAGAAACTCTACAAAGAGAATATGAAACATTCGGGAGATTTTGGGGTATTTGCATTTGGGCTTTATAATGGACAAACCGGAAACAATTCGGATAAAAACAAAAAATTTCATTTTGTAACTCGGTTTTCTTATCCCATGCAGCTGGGAAATCAAATCATAGAGCCCGGAATACAGGCTTATTCAGGAAAGTTTGTATTGCCTAATGTAAGCAAAAATGTAACCGTAAACGAGAACAAGGAATATCTTGACCAAAGAATTGCTGCTTCGTTTGTTCTTTATCCAAGACCTTTTGGGGTTCAGGCAGAATACAATATAGGCAAAGGACCGGAATTTAATAAAAACACCAATACTATTGAGGTTAGGAATCTTCATGGTGGCTATGCTACTTTCTCGTATTATTGGAAAAAAGGCTCTCATCTTCTCATTCCTTTCGCAAGAATACAGCACTACAATGGAGGTAAAAAACACGAATTAGATGCCCGAAGCTATAAGGTAAGAGAGATAGAAATGGGACTGGAATGGCATCCTTTCAAGGCATTTGAACTTACAGCGGTATTTGTAAACTCAGATCGTACCAACGGAGATTTTGTGACTACCAATAATCATCAAAAAGGGAATTTAATAAGGCTACAAGCTCAAATGAAATTCTAAATAAACCACTATGAACTTAAAGTTCATAGTTTGGTTAGAGACTGAAAGTCTCTCTGAACGAAAAATCCTAATCCTCAATAATGAAATTTCCATTATTGTTAGTATTTGGATTTCTGTGATGCTCTA
>JAGOJI010000065.1 GCA_017995195.1 Cloacibacterium sp. | reverse complement strand
AATAGTCAACAAGCTCATCCGTAACAATAGTTTTTTCACCCCAAATGGAGTTTTTTATTATTTCGTTTTGAAAATCTATTTTCGTTTTCACTGATGTTATTGTTTGTCTTTTGAATTACCGCTAACGCACAAATATACGCAACTTCACAAAAATTGCAAAATTTTATCTCGCTGAAAACCAAATATTTTTAGCAAACTATACGAAATACGCAGGAGTTTTTCTATTTTTGTATTATGGAATCTATACAAAATACGCAGTCATTGGGTTTAGACAAAACACTATTCCCTGCACAACCCGGAAAACACCGTGAAAAAGAGGTTTTATGGATTAGGATTCCTAAGGATTTTAAACTGATTAAAATCCTAAAATCAAGCACCAAAGCCTACTGGAGCAACTCCAATAAATGCTGGTATGTGGCAGATTCTACCTTCAACAGGGAGCTTTTTGGTCTCGCCCCCAAAACAATAGGAAAAGAGGCAATACTCGGGATTCACCCCAACAATCATCATGCTTTCAAAACTTACTACAACCAACTTCTACTTAAGGGTTTCAGCCCAAACACAGTAAGAACTTATACGCTCGAATTTGCCCAATTGCTCTACATCATCAAGGCTTTTCCGGTGGAGGATCTTTCACCAGAAAAACTTAAAAGCTATTTTTTGTATTGTATAAAAGAACTACATATTTCTGAAAATCAGTTGCATAGCAGAATGAACGCTATTAAATTCTATTTCGAAAAAGTATTGATGAAAGAAAAAATGTTTTTCGATATTCCACGCCCCAAGAAACCTCAATTATTACCGAAATTCCTTAATAATGAGGAAATTACAAAAATTATTAATGCTACCGAAAACCCAAAGCACAAACTCATTATTCAGCTTTGCTACGGAATGGGGCTTCGGGTAAGCGAAATTGTCAATATTAGAATAGAACATATCGACAGCAAAGCCATGAAAGTCCTTATAGACAGAGGAAAAGGCAAAAAAGACCGCTACGTGAACCTCCCCGAAAGTATTTTAGAAGATTTGCGAATCTATTACCGAAGTTTCCGCCCCAAAAACTACCTTTTCGAAGGGCAATATGGCGGCAAATATTCCGTAAGAAGTGCACAGGCAGTTTTCAAAAACGCTATGGTAAAGGCAGGCGTTCAAAAAAAAGTAGGTATCCACAGCCTTCGCCACAGTTATGCTACACATTTGTTAGAATTTGGCACAGACATCTCTCTTATCCAAAAACTATTGGGACACAACAACATCAAGACCACCCTTATTTACACCAATGTTTCCGACAAAACCATCTCCAAAGTCACCTCTCCTTTGGATAGGTTGAAGTAGCTTCCGTTAGCACTTTATTAACCGAAATTTACCGCCAAATAAGTAGTTGTTATTTATTCATCTATTTTTTTTGGGCAGCTTATCCGCCCTCCGTTCCCGCTTTTTTTGTTCCGCTTTGCTCCACAAAAAAGAGCTCCACTCAGGTCGGGCTGCAACCAACAAGCTGGCTAAACCATAGTATTTAACCTCAATTCGGGATAAGATTTTTAACCACAACGACAAGCAAAGCCATTTATCGAATTGATTTTCATACATTTAAGACAAACAAAGACGTAAAACTCATTGAAGTAATACAAATTTTTGCATTACTTCAATAAACGAAGTGGCTTCGTGTACCTTAAAAAAATCTGAAAATGGTTGATTTCTTTGTTTGGCTTTGCGATAAAAGAAATAAAGTATTTATTTTTCAATTGTTTATAAGTTTTCTTATCCCGAACTCAGGTTATTTAACCTCAATTCGGGATAAGATTTTTAACCACAACGACAAGCAAAAATATTTATTGAATTGATTTTTAAATATTTAAGATAAACAAGGGCGTAAAACTTATTGAAGTAATACAAATTTTTGCATTACTTCAATAAACGAAGTGGCTTCGTGTACCTTAAAAAAATCTGAAAATGGTTGATTTCTTTGTTTGCCGTTGCGATAAAAGAAATAAAGTATTTATTTTCAACTGTTTATTTTATTAACCCGAATTGAGTTTAAGTAATAACTTTTACAAAACAGAATTACAATAACGTAGTAATCAATTTAAACCATCATTCATTATACATCATACATTAAAACGACATTTCAGGAATTTCCCCTTCTACAATAAGTTTTCCTGCTGTAGCCTTCCGAATATCATCTACCGAAACGCCGGGAGCCCGTTCAAGGAGTTGGAATCCACCTTCCGAAAGAACTTGATAAACCCCTAATTCTGTTACAATTTTTTTAATACATCTTACACCCGTCAAAGGTAAAGAGCATTCGGGTAATAGCTTGCTTTCGCCATGTTTGTTCACTTGCTGCATCGCCACGATAATGTTTTTGGCAGAAGCTACCAAGTCCATGGCACCACCCATTCCTTTTACCATTTTTCCGGGAATTTTCCAGTTGGCAATATCGCCGTTTTCGGAGACTTCCATAGCTCCCAAAATCGTTAAATCTACCTTCTGTGCCCGTATCATTCCGAAGCTCACAGCAGAATCAAAGATAGAGGAACCGGGAAGTGTCGTAATGGTTTGTTTTCCTGCATTTATAAGATCTGCATCTTCTTCACCTTCATACGGGAATGGTCCCATACCCAGTAAGCCGTTCTCAGATTGCAAAACCACATTTATTCCTTCGGGAATATAGTTGGCAACTAAGGTAGGAATGCCTATTCCTAAATTCACATAACTGTTGTTTTTAATTTCTTTGGCAATTCTTTGTGCTATTTGTTCCTTTGTTAAAGCCATTTCGTTTTTCTATTTGTTGTGTTTCAAAGATAAGAATTTGTAACCAAAGACCAAGAAAAAAACCTTACTCCGGAGAATAAGGTTTTCTACACTAAATAATCACTATGAAAAATCTACATTTTTATTTTTGAACATATTCCATATGCCCATTGGTTAATGAATAAAAAGCACCAATAATTTTGATTTGTCCTTTGTCTTCCATTTCTTTCAGAATTGGGCTTTTTTCACGAATATTTTTGATGGTATTTTTTACGTTATTTAGCGAAACTTGGTGTTTGTAGTCGTAGTTATCCGAGGTTTTAGGTCCGGCAAAACTGGTCATATTGATGGCAGGTTTTATTTGGTCCAAAACATTGGTTAAGTTTCCTAATTTTACATTGTCTATTGCTCCTTTTATAGCTCCGCAGTTTGCGTGTCCCAGAACTACAATGACTTTGGTACCTGCTACCTTACAGGCATACTCCATACTTCCTAAAATATCTTTATTGGCAATGTTTCCTGCTACACGCCCTACAAATAAGTCTCCAATTCCTTGGTCAAAAACATCTTCTACAGGTACACGGCTATCCATACAGCTCAGTACAAATGCTTTTGGATATTGGTGGTCGGCCACCTTAGCTCTGGCTTTGGAGTGGTCTCTGGCAGTGAGATTTCCGTTCATAAATCTCTCATTACCAGCTTCCAACTCTTTTAGTACCATATCGGGCGTATGCTTTTCCTGTTGTTCTTTCGTCATATAGTGCTCAACTTCGGTGATACTTACAGAGTCGTTTATTACCTTTGTTTTTTCGGTAGATAGTTGTTTGGTTAGTTTTGCTTTTGGGTGGTCTGTTTTAGTTTTTTTCTCACAAGAAGTGAGTGCTAAAATGCTTGTTAAAATCAATGCTGATTTTAGAAATACTTTTTTCATTTATTTTAATTATTTTTTTTATGACTTTTGTCATGTTTTGTTTCTTTTGCAAATTTAGAAAAAGAAATAGAAAGATTCAAAAGAAAGTAATATTTTTTATCCGAGTTTAAAACTTACTGATTTTGTATAATATTATTTGTAAATGATTATCTTTAGCATCAAATTTCTAAAAATTATGAAAATTTCGAAATCATTTATTAGCATTTTTGCTTTTGGAACTTTAGTCAGTTGTGCTGCAAACTCCCTTTCCTATGAAGGAAGAACGTTTAGAAATTCTTATCAGAGCATTACTGCTCAGGATTTGAAAGAAGATCTTTACATTATTTCTTCTGATGATATGAAAGGTCGAAATACAGGAGAAGAAGGACAGAAAAAAGCAGCAGCTTATTTGGTTGAGCAGTATAAAAAAATGGGAATTAACCCGCCAAAAGGAATGAATGATTATTTCCAAAAAATTCCGTCGGCTTCCTTAAAATCATGGCGAGGAAATTTAGCAGACTCCGAAAATGTTTTGGCGTATATAGAAGGAACGGAAAAACCCGATGAAGTTATTGTAATTTCTGCACACTACGACCATATAGGTTATAAGAATGATGAAGTATTTAATGGTGCCGATGACAATGGTTCTGGAACTGTAGCTCTACTGGAGTTGGCAGAGGCTTTCCAAAAGGCAAAAAATAAAGGCAAAGCACCCAAAAGATCTATTTTGTTTTTACATGTTACGGGAGAAGAGCATGGGCTTTTGGGTTCAAAATATTATGCAGAAAACCCTGTTTTTCCGTTGAAAAATACAGTTGCTAATATCAACATGGATATGGTAGGAAGAAGTGATGCAGAAAACAAAGGAAAAAACTACGTATATGTAATAGGTTCGGATATGCTAAGCTCTGAACTCAAGCAAATTACTGAAGCAGCCAATGCCAAAACGCACCAGCTGATTCTCAATTATAAATATGATGATCCTAAGGATCCTATGAGATTGTATTATCGTTCAGACCATTATAACTTTGCCAAAAACGGAATTCCTTCGGTTTTCTTTTTCGATGGTTTGCACGAAGACTACCACAAAACTACCGATGATGCAGACAAAATAGAATACGATTTGTTGACCAAAAGAACTCAATTGGTGTTTGCAACCGCTTGGGAACTTGCCAATAGAGAAAAACGAATTGTAGTTGATAAGAAATAATACCACAAAAAAATGCCAAAGTCACAAGAACTTTGGCAATTTTTTTTGTAAGTAGTTTTTAGTATATTTTAATGAAATCAATATAATAATTTTCATCAAATACCACTTCTTTATCATCTTTTAGCGTAATAGTTTGCCAATTTTTGGTAGGGCTAATGCTTTGAGCATGACTCTGAAGTCTTACTGGTAAAGTGAAATGGGCGACTGTTTTGTTCCATCTGAATTTCAGTTGTTTACCTTTTTGCTGGTATTCTAATTGAGGAATATCCGTAGTTCTGAGGTACTGGTTGAAAAGACTCGAAAAATTAATCCCGGATTTTTGGTTGATGTAATCTTCCACTTGTTTTGTTGTAACAATTTGGTGATAAAAATCCTTGTTGAGCCCTCTTAGTATTTGTCTGAATTTTTCATCGTTATTCATAACTTGTCTTATGGTATGCAGCATGCTTGCTCCTTTGTAGTACATATCACCACTTCCGCTTTTGGCTACACCATAATGCCCAATAACCGGAATATCGTTTTTAATATTCTTTCTTGAACCTATGAGATACTGATTGGCAGAATTTTTATCCATAAAACTCTCGGTAAATAGGGTTTCGGAATAGTTGGTAAAACTTTCATGAATCCACATATCGGCTTTTTCTTTTGCCGTAATACTGTTGCCAAACCACTCGTGCCCACTTTCGTGAATAATGATGAAATCCCAATTCAGTCCCACTCCTGTACCTGACAAATCGCTCCCCAAATAGCCATTGCGGTAGCGATTGCCATAAGCAATATTGCTTTGGTGTTCCATACCCAAATACGGAGATTCTACTATTTTGTAACCATCTTCATAAAAAGGGTAGGGACCGAACCAATATTCGAATGATTTTAGCATAGGTTGTACCTGCTGAAAGTGTTTTTTAGCCTTTTCTAAATTAGGTTCTAAAACCCAATAATCCAGAGTAAGTTTCCCTTTTTCTCCTTGGTACTCATCAGAAAAACGAACATATTTACCAATATAAGGAATAATGTTATAAGAGTTGATGGTATTTTTAACTTCCCAAACAAATATATTTTTGTCTTGTTCGGTTTTTTGGGAAATTAGCTTTCCATTGCCTACTCCTACCAAATCTTTCGGGGTAATAATGGTTAAAGTAGCACCGTGGTCAGGTTCATCACTCCACATATCTTTAATGGGTAACCAAACACTTGCCCCGATACCTTCGCAAGCAACCGACATCCAAGGATTTCCTCTGTAGTCCCGGGCAAATACCCAACCACCGTCCCAAGGTGCATTTTGTGCGATGGTAGGATTTCCTTCAAAATCAATGGTCATGGTATAGTTTTCTCCTTTTTTGAAATGTTTTTTGGTTTTAATAAAAACAAAATTATCTTCAGTTTTTTTAGACTCAATTTCGAAATCGGCAGATAAATTATTGATTGCCATAGGCTGCTGAAGGTCGATTTGAAAGGTAGGATTTACCGCATCTTTGGTAATACTGAAACTGATTTTGTTGCTTCCTTTGATGCTTTTGAGCTGATAATTGGGCTCTATGCTAATATCATATTTTTTTACATCCCAAAAATTTCGGTAGGCAGTATTGGAACCCAATAAGGTGTCTTTTTTGGTAAAGTTTTGTGCTGTAACAAAACTCGAAATCAGTAAAAACGATAAAATTATTTTTTTCATGATGGGGTAGTGGTTGTAAGTTCTGTTTTCTTTATTTTATTATAAACGATGTTCGACATCAGTATGCTTAGTTCGTATAGTAGGAGTAGCGGCATTGCGGCTGCCATCATGCTCATTACATCTGCCGGAGTAATAATGGCGGCTGCAAACATGATAAGAACAATGGCGTGTCTGCGGTACGTTTTCATGAATTGTGGCGTTAAAATCCCCAAAGAAGTTAATAGATAAACCAGCATAGGAAATAGAAATACCAAAGCCATCCCAAAAATAATCTGCAAGAATAAAGTCATATAGTCAGACAAATCATAATTGACTTGTATGGTATCAGCAATTTTGAAAAAATATCCAAAATTGATGGCAAAAGGTAAAATAATATAATAGCCACACAAAGCTCCTAATATAAATAAAATCCAGGTACCATTGATAACCAAAATAGAATTTTTCCTTTCTTTGGGGTGAAGAGCAGGGCTTATAAATCGCCATAATTCCCAAATGAGGTATGGGAAAGCAATGATAATACCGCCAAATATAGAAACAGACATCATCACATTGAACTGTTCGTACAACTTTCTTACCTGGATAGGGAACTTTTCGGGTAGAGATACGGGCTCTTCTCCAAAAAATTCTTTGGAAAACTGATTAATGAGTCTAAAAGTAGGAAAATCGGGCTTTGTAGGGCCAAAAAGAATATGATCCATCACCCAATTGATGTTGAATCCGATGACCAAAGCACAGATCGTAACTGCAATTACACCTCTTATCAAATGTCCTCTAAGCTCTCCTATATGCCCTAAAAACGACATTTCTTTGTCTTCACTCATTTTAAATTTTTCAAATTTTGTGAATGTAAAAATACATACTATTTTATTGTTTCTAATTTTTGTTAACCCGAATTTAGGTTAATTAAATAGCTTCAGTTTGGTATAGACCATCATAATTTGTCTTTCAAAAATCTTGCCGTATGCGACTTTTCCATTTTTATTAAATCTTCAGGCGTTCCTGCAAAAACAATTTCGCCACCGTGTTTTCCTGCATCGGGACCAATGTCTATAATGTAATCAGCCGATTTGATGATGTCGGGCTGATGTTCAATCACAATCACGGAATGTCCCAGTTCTATCAAGGCTTGTAGAGAAATCAGTAACTTATTAATATCATGAAAATGCAATCCTGTACTCGGTTCATCAAAAATGAATAAAGTCTTTTCAGTGGTTACACCTTTTACCAAAAATGAAGCCAGTTTTACCCGTTGTGCCTCACCGCCGGAAAGTGTAGAAGAACTTTGTCCCAATTGTAAATAGCCCAAACCTACGTCTTGCAGAGGTTTTAACTTTTGTACAATTTTTTGTTCTTGGTTTTCTTCAAAAAAATCAAGAGCTTCATCTACCGTTAAATGCAAAATATCCGAAATGTTTTTTTCATCGAATTTAATTTCCAAAATCTCATCTTTGAAACGAGCTCCTTTGCAATGCTCGCATTCCAGCTCTATATCTGCCATAAACTGCATGGATACGGTAATTACACCTTCTCCTTTACATTCGTCGCAGCGTCCGCCATCTACATTGAAGGAGAAATGCTTTGGTTTCAAACCCATTGATTTTGATGATTTTTGCTTTGCAAAAAGGTCACGAATATCATCATACGCTTTTAAATACGTCACAGGGTTGGAGCGAGAAGATTTTCCTATGGGGTTTTGGTCGATAAGTTCAATGTGCTTCACCAATTTTTTAGGGAAGATAAGTTCATCGAAATCGGCTTTTTTTCCACCCATTCCGAGCTCTATTTGTATGGCATTGGTCAAAACTTCTTTCATCAACGTAGATTTTCCACTTCCTGAAACGCCCGAAATCACGGTTAAACATTCCAACGGAATTTTTACATCAATGTTTTTTAAATTATTTTGTCGAGCTCCTTTTATTTCAATAAATTCTTTAGGATTTCGGCGAGTTTTTGGCACTTTTATTTCTAAGTCGCCATTCAAATATTTTGAAGTTAAGGTATCGGCTTTTTTAATTTCGTTGAAATCACCACTAAAAACCAATTCACCACCTAAAAAACCTGCTTCGGGACCAATGTCGATGATATAATCAGCTGCTTTCATCACGTCTTCATCGTGTTCTACTACAATTACGGTATTGCCTAAGTCTCGCAGATTTTTGAGTACAGAAATTAGATTTTCGGTGTCTTTGGAGTGTAAGCCAATCGAGGGTTCATCTAAAATATAGAGGGAACCCACGAGCGAACTTCCCAAACTTGTCGCCAGATTAATTCGTTGAGATTCTCCACCGGAAAGCGTATTGGAGGTTCTGTTGAGGGTTAAATATCCCAAGCCGACTTTGGTTAAAAACTCCAATCTGGACATGATTTCGTATAACAAACGCTTGGCAATTTCAGCATCGTGTTCGTTGAGTTTGAGAGATTTTATTAAAGGTAGAAGCTCGTCCAAAGGGAGTTCTATCATGGATTGGATGTTGTACCCGTCAATTTTTACATATTCAGTTTCGGGGCGTAGTCTTTTACCCTCGCAATCGGGACAGGTGGTTTTTCCACGATAACGAGACAACATCACTCGATACTGGATTTTGTATAAATTCTCCTCCAACATTTTGAAAAAATTATCTATGGAAGGAAAGTTTTTTGTTTTATCGCCTCTCCAAAGCAGTTGTTTTTGCTCCTTGGTAAGTTGGTGGTAGGGTTTGTGAATCGGGAAGTCTTTGGCTTTTTTGATGAATTCTCGTTTCCATTCGCTCATACTTTCACCACGCCAACTTGCCACTGTGTCTTCAAAAACCGACAAATTTTTGTTGGGAATTACCAAATCTTCGTCAATCCCAATTACTTTTCCGTAACCTTCGCAGATTGGGCAAGCTCCGAAAGGATTATTGAAACTGAAAAAGTGAATATTCGGTTCGTTGAAAACGATTCCGTCTAATTCAAATTTATTAGAAAAATCTCTTATTTTCTCTGATTTTTCATTTTTTAAAGAACAATAGCCATGACCTTCGTAAAACGCCATTTGTATAGAATCTGCCAACCTTTGTAGGAAATGCTCATCGTCATCGTAAGAAAATCGGTCGATTACGAGATGGATTTCCATCTCTTTTTCCGGAACGAAACCAAAACTTTCCAAATCTTCAATATTGGCAAGGTTTCCGGCAATTTCAAGACGGGTAAAACCGGTTAGTTTCAAGGTTTTTAATGTATCTGCAAATATTTCGACCTCAAAACTTAAGGGAGCTCTTAGTAAAAAGGTTTCTCCTTTATTTTTTTTGATAAAATCGATAACATCGGTCACAGAGTCTTTCTTCACCTCATCTCCGGAAGTAGGCGAAAATGTACGACCAACTCTTGCGAAAAATAACTTTAGGTAATCGTAAATTTCTGTGGAAGTTCCTACGGTAGAGCGTGGATTACTGGAAATTACTTTTTGTTGAATCGCAATCGAAGGTGCTAAGCCTTTAATATCATCAATCTTCGGTTTTTCTAACTTTCCGAGGAATTGTCTGGCGTAGGAACTCAAACTTTCTACATATCGGCGTTGACCTTCCGCATAAATCGTGTCGAAAGCGAGAGAAGATTTTCCACTTCCCGAAACGCCTGTAATCACGATGAGTTTGTTTTTTGGAATCAGCACATCAATATTTTTGAGGTTATTGAGGTGTGCATTTTTCACGAAAAGATGCGTTTTTATGTTGATATCGGTCTTTGTAGCCATAGTAAAATTGAGATGTACAAAGTTAGGGAATTTAAAATCTATTTTAAATCCGGTATAAGCTCTTTTTTGAATATTTCTCGGACCAAACGTAAAATATTTAAACGCAAGGATAACGAACATAGAAACCTTTACATAGGGGGCAAAGGAGTTTCGCTTAGCAATTGGACATACACAAAGATGAATGCTTTCTTCAGAAAAAAATCAAAAACTTACAAACTCACAATATTTTTATATAATTTAATCTTGCTAGTGAAACTCCTTTGCGAACATTTATGCAGAATAAATTTTTTAAAAAAAAACTTTGCATCATTAGCATTTATAATAGGTTTTGAGAATTGTGAATCTGCGAAATTTTAATGCGTTTAGTCTGAATATTTCTTTGGTAGGATATAAATGATTTAGAATTTTTGTAGTGTATCAAAAGAATATTTATTTTTTGTTGGTCATTCTGTCTACAAATTCTTATTTTTGACTAAATTTAGTATCTTATAAAAATGAGTAATTTAAAAGGATTAGGTGTGGCACTGATTACACCGTTTAACGAAGACTTATCCGTAGATTTTGATTCTCTTACACGATTGGTAGAGTACAACATCAAAAACGGGACTAATTATTTGGTGGTTTTAGGAACTACCGCTGAAACAGCAACACTCTCTAAGGACGAACAAAAGCAAGTTATAGAGCATATTATAAAAGTAAATAGTAAACGCTTGCCCTTGGTTTTGGGCATAGGTGGAAATAATACTTTGGCAGTTAAAGAACAAATAGAAAATACAAATCTTGATGAATTCGAGGGAGTTCTTTCGGTATCTCCTTATTATAACAAACCCAACCAAGAAGGAATTTATCAACATTATAAAACTTTAGCGTCTACAGGTAAAAAGATTATCATTTATAATGTTCCGGGAAGAACGGGGCAGAATATTGAAGCTTCTACTACACTAAGATTAGCAAAAGAGTTTCCAAATTTATTCATGATTAAAGAAGCTGCACCCAACATCAATCAATATTTCGATATTTTGAGACAAAAACCTGTAGATTTTTCTTTGGTTTCCGGAGACGATGAATTTACCTTGCCTGTAACATTGGCAGGAGGAGATGGTGTTATTTCTGTAATAGGACAGGCTTATCCTAAAGAATTTTCGAGTATGGTACAGTTGGGTAGAGAAGGCAAGGTAAAAGAAGCATACGCTATTCATAACAAATTGGTAGAAATCACAAGGTTGATTTTTGCAGAAGGGAACCCATGCGGTATAAAAACTATTTTGGCGGAAATGGGAATCATCAAAAACTACTTGAGGTTACCTTTGGTTGCAGCTTCCGAAGGCTTACAAAATAAAATAAAAACAGAAATGAAAAATATCTGATATAATTACAAGTGATGGAGAAAAAATCCATCACTTTTGTTTGATAAAGGTTAGATATGGAAATTCTAAAGGCAACAGAAGACCAAACGGGTATAATTCGGGATTTAGCAACTCAATCTTGGAATGTACATTATCACAACATTATCTCCCAGCAGCAGATTGATTATATGTTGGAGATGATGTACGCTGATTCTGTATTGAAAGCTCATTGGAAGCAGCCACATTATCATTATTATTTGTTTCGGGATTATTGTGAATATTTGGGATTTATGGGATTTGAGTTCGATTACGAAGCATATACAACCAAACTCCACCGAATCTATTTTTTACCTCATGCCATGGGAAAAGGTTTTGGGAGAGAAGCTGTGGATTTTCTGACAGAGGAAGTCAAAAAAATCGGTAACCGTAGAATTATTCTTACGGTAAATAAAAATAATTCTTCTAAAAAATTCTACGAAAAATGCGGTTTTAAAGTTTACGACGAAGGAATCTTCGATATAGGAAACGGCTATGTCATGGATGATTATTTGATGGAGTTAATCTTGAAGTAAGTACATTACTTTATTATTTATCAATAAAAATAAATTACCTTTGTCTTCCTAATTTTTATCGATGAAATCAAAATTGTATTTATTTTTTACCTTATTTTTTTTAATTGGTAAAACAACTTTCGCTCAAAATCAGGATAGTTTACAAATTGTTGAAAAACCTAAATTTGAAACCAAAAAACTCTACGTTCCTTTGGGGTTAATGGCAGTAGGCTTAGTTTCCGAGGGTAAAGTAAAACAAGAAGTATATAATTGGCGTCAGG
>JAGOJI010000146.1 GCA_017995195.1 Cloacibacterium sp. | reverse complement strand
TTGCAAATTTGAATGAATATGGGAATCAGGCTCATCAATAAGCAAAATATTTAAACATCTTTCACGTCTGTTTATGAACTCTAATGTAGAGAATATATCTATTACTTGAAGAATACCACTACCTACTAAAGATATATCTACCTCTTTTGTGTTTCCCATTTGGACTGTAATTCTTGCGTATTCCTCTTCTTGTAAGTTTTTATTCTTAAAACGTATTTTAACTTGATTATCGAATACTTTTGAAACACGCTCTTGTAATCTCGTAAATTTCCTCTCTGGATCGCCTTTTAATATTTTATTTCTTATGACGTCATATGATTTACCTAATGAAATTTTCCTCATTAATTGAGCATTGTTATAAAAAGGCTCATTTTTGATTGTGTTAAAAACTGGTCTCGTATGATAGATAAATATAGAGTTGAATAAATTTAATCCCTGCTCTCTGAGTTTTACGCTTAATGATTGGAAGTCCTGCCCCTCATATTTAACCCTTAAATAGAAGTCCATAGAAGCTGGTTTTTCAAACTTTATTTTAAGTGAATAAATTATCTCTTCAAGTAATATATTAATAGTTATAGACGCCGTCTTTCTATTAGTGGAAAAACCGGTCAAATTGACCACCACTTTCCAGTGTAAATTGACCACCATTTCCGGAGCAAACTGACCACCGTTTTCCAGTTCAAATTGACCACCTGATTTTGGGTTAAATTGATTATTAAAAACTACTGACTTTTTTCATGTTGTTAGCACCATACATTCGTTAAAAAAATACGGATTATGGCAAACAAAATAACAGACATGAGTAAAATTAGAAGAGTAATTAAATTCTATTGTGAAGGAAAGAGTAAGTTATTTATAAGTAGCTACTTATACCTTTCCAGGAATACGGTAAAGAAGTATATTTCTTTATTTGAAGTTCTCGGATTAAACTTTGAAGTAATTAATGAAAAAACAGATGCAGAACTAGAACTTTTGTTTTCACAGACTACTGTGGAATCCATTAGTCCCAAATTGCAGATCCTATACGATTTTTTCCCTAAAATGGAACGTGAACTAAAGAAAGTTGGCGTTACCGTACAGCATATGTGGGAGCAATATATTGCCGTAAACCCCTATGGATACAGGAGTTCGCAATTTGCTCATCATTACAAAGTATGGGGTAAACGAGTCAATCCTGTAATGCATATGAATCACAAAGCCGGTGATAAAATGTATGTGGATTATGCCGGAAAAACACTCTCCATCATTGATAAAGATACCGGAGAAATCAAAGAAGTACAGTTTTTTGTAGCCATATTGGGAGCTAGTCAATATACCTATGCAGAAGCTTCCATGAGCCAACAAAAGGAAGATTTTGTTACTTCGGTAGAAAATGCCATGCGTTTTTTTGAAGGTACTCCTGCGGCAATTGTTCCCGATAATTTAAAATCTGCAGTGATAAAAAGCAGTCGTTTTGAGCCAACAATTAATGAAACCTTGGCCGATTTAGCGGAACATTATCAAACCACAATCTTACCCGCCAGGGCTTATAAGCCCAGAGATAAATCATTGGTTGAAGGAGCTGTTAAGATATTATACAGAAGGATTTATGTAACACTAAAAGAAACCAAATTCTTTTCTCTGGAAGATTTAAACCAGCAGATATGGGATTTATTAGACACTCATAACAGTCGAAAACTCACTGGGCGTCCTTACTCTCGAAAAGAATTGTTTTTAGAAGATGAGAAGCAAAAACTACGCCCACTACCACAAGAACGCTTTGAAATCAAATACCAATCCTTTGCAACGGTGATGCAAAATGGACATGTTCAATTAAGTCAGGACAAAAATTACTATAGCGTTCCGTATCAATATGTAAAGAAAAAAGCCAAACTATTGTATACCAAATCAACCGTAGAAATCTATTATAAATACAATCGAATAGCTATTCATCCAAGGAATTACAAACCTTATATCTATACCACAACCCCGGAACATTTAGCCAGCACCCATCAATTTGTAGCCCAATGGAGTGCTGCCCGCTTCATTGATTGGGCCAGTAGTATTGATGAATCCGTTGGAGAATATATTTTGCAAATAATCGAAAGCAGAAACCACCCCGAACAAGCCTATAAAAGTTGTCTGGGAATACTAAACTTCGAGAAAAAGGTAGGCAAGCAGCGATTAATAAATGCCTGTAAACGGGCACTTGATTTTAAAATTTACAATTTTAAGACCATTCAAAATATTTTAGAAAACAACTTAGATCACATTGATTTTGAACAAGAACCCGAGCAGGAACTCCCTGTTCACGGCAACATCAGAGGAAAACAGTATTATAATTAAATTAAAACCCAATAATCATGAATGACCCGAGCGTAAGCGAACAGGCGTAGCAATCCACAGTAACAAAAATGAAACAAATGAAGTTTTATGGTATGCATAATGCTTTTAAAACCGCCATTGAAAGCGGAAAAACAGACCATTACACACTTGATCAGTTTGTATCGATGCTTATTGATGCCGAATGGGATGAAAGGCATAATCGTCGCATTGAACGCAGTATCAAAAATGCCCGATTCCATTACAAATCAAATATTGAAAGTATCAATTTTGACCAAACCCGTAATCTGGATCGAAACATGGTGCTACGTCTGGCAGAATGCGAATTTGTAGAGAAAAACGAAAACATTTTAATCACAGGAAGTACCGGTGTGGGTAAGAGTTATTTAGGTACAGCATTAGGTTATCAAGCCTGTATACAAGGTTTTAAGGTAAGTTATTTTAATACTTCAAAGTTGTTTGCTAAATTAAAAATGGCCAAAGCAGATGGTTCTTACCTTCGAGAACTGGCAAGAATAGAACGGCAAGATGTTATTATACTGGACGATTTTGGACTCCAAGCATTAGATAGTCATAACCGAATTACCCTTTTAGAGATCATTGAAGACAGACACAATAATGGCTCTATCATCGTAACATCGCAAATCCCGGTACAAGGTTGGTACGATATCATTGGAGAAAAAACCATAGCTGATGCAATTTTGGATAGGCTGATACATCAATCTCACCGAATCGAACTACACGGAGAATCTATGAGAAAAAAAAGGGGCATAAACAAAAGCTAATATTTAAGTATATTTGAATACTAATTAACAGATGAAAAAAAGTAGTTTTTAATGAAAAATGGAGGTGGTCATTTTGCTCCGGAATTAGGTGGTCATTTTGAATTGGAATTAGGTGCTCACTTTAAATTGGAATTGGGTGGTCAATATCACTGGAATTTGCAAGAGGAGTAAGGAAAATAGATTTCTTCTTGTTCAGATTATCTAATCTTTTTGCCTAATCCCCCAACTTTTGCGCATGATCCGGATAATCCCCAACTTTTGCGCTTGATCCTTGATCCAAGATTGATCCGAACCGAGTCCGAAGGACGAACACCGTCGATCCAAAACAAAAAACCCCGTTTCGTTAGAAACAGGGTTTTTAAAAAGAAAGGCGACGACATACTCTCCCACATAACTG
>JAGOJI010000145.1 GCA_017995195.1 Cloacibacterium sp. | reverse complement strand
GGGCTACACCTTCCAATCGCTCATTAGGTCAAAATAAATACAAAAACCAAAAGTGATCTCTAAATCTCCCTACATACTCGCTCTTCAAAGTCTCTTATGTCTGAGTATATTAATAAACTCAACACGGAATTCAACAATTAGAAGGAATAGGATTTTTGGGATTTCAAAAAACCTATGCAAGCGACGCGTATGAGTCTGAGCTAATTAATGGAAAATATAGAATAAAAACCCCTTTTAATGCTGTTTTCTGGAATATCCAAACTCGAAACCCATTAATGGAGAATACTATTGAAATTTCTAAATACGGAGGAATTAAAAATTTTTTTACTATTAATACCGTTACCAATGATTGTAATGAAATAAATGACGGAGAATATACAAGCTGGAAGTCCAATAAATGGTTTTTATATAAATAAAATAAAAAAGGAATTGTCAAAGATTTTAGTTTACCCCAACTTTCTCAAGTCTTCTTTCTTTTGAAGAACATTTCTCAAAGCTGACATATCTTCACTTACTTTCTTATCCAATATTTTTGCATAGTGCTGCGTAGTTTTGATATTCTTATGCCCCAACATTTTACTTACACTTTCTATCGGAACTCCATTAGACAAGGTAATTGTGGTTGCAAAGGTATGTCTTGCAATGTGATAAGTTAGTTCTTTTTTGATGTCACACAAGTCTGCAATCTCTTTAAGGTAAGCATTCATCTTCTGATTGCTTAATACAGGAAGTAGCCTTCCACTATTTAAGCAGGCAGGATGGTCTTTATATCTATCAATAATTTCTTCTGCTTTAGAAAGTAATGGTATGTTTGACGTTGTTTTAGTTTTCTGACGTTTTGTATAAATCCATTTATTCCCGTCTAAGCCTATGTTAATGTTATCTTGTGTCAATTTTTGGGTATCTATATAGGCTAAACCGGTAAAACAACTGAACAGGAATATATATCTGACTTGGGATAATCTTTCGTTTTTCAAATCTTTATTGAAAAGTCTTTCTATTTCCTGCTCATTCAAAAACACTCGCGTTACTTCATTAAAGGATGAACTGTAATTTAAAAATGGATCTCTGTTTATCCAGCCATTGGCAATACATATTCTGATAATCTTACCAAAATTCTTTATATACTTAACTGCTGAGTTATTGTTACAGTCTCTTTCGGTTCTTAGAAATAATTCAAAATCATTCAGAAATGCATAATCTATTTTCAGAATATCTATATCAGAAATATTAAACTTCCATTTCAAAAATGCTTTGGTATGTTTTAAACACGTTTTATATCGGGTTAAGGTTCCCTGCGCGAATTCCTTATCTATAAGCTTCTCCATTCTGTTGTTGTGATCTTCAAAAATGGGAATGAGCATTCTTGTACGTTCACCTTTTCCCAATAACTTATTTTTCAAGCTTTCACAGGTAACGGATTCTTTTTCTCTCATTAGTTCATGATAGGTATCATAAACTTTTTGTTCAAACGTTTTCAGATAAAAATTAAATGATTTACTTTCTTCTGAAGAACCACTAACCTTTTGGGCTTTAGCATTCCATCTTAAAGGTAATATAGTTCGTTTTGTGCTGATTTCGGAAATTTTTCCGTCAATAGTGATTCGTAAATAAATAGGGGATTCTCCTAAAAAATTGATCTTTGCTTTTTTTACATAGAATAGCAAATTAAATGTCTTGTTCATCTGGCATGGATTTTAAGATTTAAAATTAATTCTGGTAAAACCCTGATACAAGATATTCAGTTTCTGAACTGCCTGTCAAAAAGGGTTTCCTGATTTTCCAGTGACCTTTTTAAACCTGTTTCAACAGGTCACTGAATAGGTCACTTTCAGATTGTGATTTTTTATCTCTTTTTGAACAGACATAAAACAAAAAACGCTTTAAAACATATATTTTAAAGCGTTTTGAACTATTTTTATTCAATAGTTGCGATCCGGACGGGACTCGAACCCGCGACCTCCGCCGTGACAGGGCGGCATTCTAACCAGCTGAACTACCGGATCTTTAATTTTACTAAAAGAACTTGTTCTTTTTCGTGAGTGCAAAAATACAACTTTTATACTTCTCTACAAATAATTTTATAAAAAAAATGCTTTCCAAATAGGAAAGCACTCATTTTCAATATTTTTATTTTTAAAGGTGGGCAGATAGTTTCTCTGCAATAACCTCTTTTGGTGATACACCAACCAATTTATCTACTACTTCACCATTCTTAAAAATAAGAATAGTAGGGATATTTCTAATGCCGTATTCCATAGAAACCTGTTGGTTGTTATCTACATCTACTTTACCTACTACTGCTCTTCCTTCGAAATCTTTTGCAAGATCTTCTACAATGGGTGCAAGCATTCTGCACGGGCCACACCATGTTGCCCAAAAATCTACCAAAACGGGTTGGTTGGATTGTAAAACTGTTTCTTGGAATGAACTGTCCGTGATTTCTAAAGCCATAATTTCAATTATTTAATTCTTTATTTAAGTTTAAAATTTATATAAAAATGTATACGAAGTTACGATGTTTTTATCAAACTTCTATCTATACTCTAAATTGCTGATTTCTATTTTGTTCTCCGCAATAATATCTTTTAAAGCCTGTATAAGTGTATCGATATCTTCCTTGGTGGTTAAATGACTGAAGGAAACTCTTAGAGGAGTAGTATTCTGCATTTCTTCCTCGGTTTGTACCATCATCATTACCATAGATGGTTTGCTTGCTCCTGAACTGCAAGCACTTCCCTGGGATATAGCAACACCTTTCATGTCCAGTTGTAGCCCTATCAAAGGGTTTTTAAAAGGTAGTGCTACACTAAGAACGGTGTACAAGCTTCTATCTTTTTCGGCACTTCTTCCGTTGAATTTCACACCTGGTATTTCTTCAGATAATCTTTGGACGGTGTAATCCTTAATTTCCTGCATGTGGCGAGCATATTCTCCCATGCGCTCAATTGAAATTTCCAAAGCTTTTCCTAAACCAACAATACCACAAACGTTCTCGGTGCCTGCTCTTAGAGCTCTTTCTTGTGGACCGCCCACGATGAGTCCTTTCATACCGGAAGCCTTTCTTATAAAAGCAAATCCTGAACCTTTAGGCCCGTGGAATTTATGAGCACTGCAAGAGGCAAAATCTACAGGGATTTTAGAGAAATCCAAATCCAAATGTCCTACAGTTTGTACTGTATCTGAATGAAATAACGCTTCATACTGCTTGCAAAGCTGAGAGACTTTCTCAATATCCAAAAGGTTGCCTATCTCGTTGTTGGCGTGCATAAGGCTTACCAATGTCTTTTTGTCTGAGGACTGAAGAAGGCTTTCCAATTGGCTCAGGTCCAAATCTCCTTTTTTGTCTGGACGTAGATATACCAACTCCACATTTTTTGTGGTCTTCATCTCCATACAGGTTTCAGCAACGCATTTGTGCTCAAGTGGAGAAGTAATAATACGCTGTACTCCCAAATGATTTACGCAGGATTTAATAATCATATTATTGGATTCGGTACCGCACGAGGTAAATACAATTTCCCCAGGCGATACTTTTAGATAATCTGCCGCTT
>JAGOJI010000144.1 GCA_017995195.1 Cloacibacterium sp. | reverse complement strand
GCTAGGAAGTTTATTAACTCTTGTATTTCCATTTCTTACCCAAAGTATTGTAGATATAGGTATTAAAAGTCAAGACTTAAATATAATCTATCTTATTCTCTTAGCTCAGGTTATGCTGTTTACAGGTAAAATGGGCTTTGATATAGTAAGGAGCTGGATTTTACTACACCTTTCTACAAGAATTAATATATCCATTGTTTCAGATTTTTTTATTAAACTGATGAAACTTCCCATTAGTTTTTTTGATACAAGAATGACAGGAGATATTCTGCAAAGAATTGATGACCATCACAGAATTGAGCAGTTATTAACCAATACTTCTCTTAATATATTGTTTTCATTGGTTAATCTCGTTGTATTTAGTGCTGTACTATTTTTCTATGATTACAGGCTGTTTCTTGTATTTCTTTTAGGGGCTCTTCTCTATATGGCTTGGGTTTTATTCTTTTTCAAAAAGAGAAAACTATTAGACTATGAGAAATTTGGTCAAATGTCTCAGGAGCGAAGTAAAGTAATAGAACTCATTAATGGAATGCAGGATATTAAACTGCATAATGCTGAAAGGAAAAAAAGATGGGGTTGGGAATCTATACAATTGGAACTGTTCAAAATTAAAATAAAGTCTCTTTCTTTGGAGCAATGGCAATCTGTGGGTGGAAATTTCATTAATCAGATGAAAGATGTTTTTGTGAGTTTTCTTTCTGCTAAATTGGTTTTAAGTGGAAATCTTACTTTGGGGATGATGCTTTCTGTTCAGTATATCATTGGGCAGTTAAATACTCCTTTGCTTCAACTCATTGAATTTGTCAAACAATCACAAGATGCTAAAATATCTTTAGAGAGATTGGGAGAAATCCACGATAAAGAAGATGAAGAAAATAAAGATGAACAATATACTACTGAAATTCCTCACAAAGATATTCAAATAAAAGATGTATCTTTCAGATATATAGGTTCAGAAGACTTTATTTTTGAAAACCTTAATCTGAATATTCCTTATCAAAAGACTACTGCTATTGTTGGTGCAAGTGGGAGTGGCAAAACTACATTATTGAAATTATTACTAAAATTCTATGAACCTGTTCATGGAGAAATTACAATAGGAAACACCAATATTAATAAAATTTCTCCAAAATTCTGGAGGGAGCATTGTGGAGTTGTGATGCAGGAAGGATATGTTTTTAATGATACTATTGCTGAAAATATAGCAGTTGGCGAAGATGATATAGATGAAGAAAAATTAAAAAAATCAATCGAGATAGCGAATATTAAAGATTTTATTGATGGTTTACCCCTTCATCAAAATACACAAATAGGAAATGAGGGAATAGGAATGAGTGGTGGTCAAAAACAAAGATTATTCATTGCAAGGGCTGTGTATAAATCTCCTGAATATATCTTTTTTGATGAAGCTACAAGCTCTTTAGATGCCAAAAATGAGAAAATCATTATGCAAAATCTGAAACAGTTTTTTGAGGGTAAAACAGCCATTGTGATTGCACATAGGTTATCTACTGTTAAAAATGCAGATAAAATTATTGTTTTGGATAAAGGAAAAGTAGTGGAAGAAGGTACACATACTGAATTGGTAGCAATACAAGGAGAATATTATCGTTTAATTAAAGACCAGCTGGAACTTGGAAGCTAAAGTAAATATGGGTAACATTAATGATTCTGAATTACGTTCAATAGGTGTACAAAATCTTTTGAATAAACTTCCTCATTGGCTAATTTTAAAGGGAAATTTTTTAATTTCTTTACTGCTGATTATATTTTTAATATTTATTGGATATTCTGTAAAATATCCTGAATTTGTTAATTCTAAAATTACCATTACTCCTCAAAATATTCAACAAAATAACAGTATAAAAAGTAAAGCTATAACAGGATTACTTACAGTTTCTAAAAAGGATTCAGAAAAAATAAAAGCAGGTCAAAAGGTTATCATTAAATTGTATGACTTTCCTTATCAGGAATTTGGAATATTGGAAGGACAAGTACAAAATACATCACTTATTCCTAATGGAAAAAATGAGTTTTATGTAAATGTGATTTTTCCTGAAGTCTTAAAAACTTCTTTTAATAAAAATATTTCTTTTGATAAGGAACTAAAAGGGAATGCAGAAATTGTTATACAAGATTTGGAAATAATAGATGCAATCTTTCATCAATTAAGGTAATCGTTTTTTGCTTTTGCTTTTCTTTTAGACAAATAAACATAATAAAAAATCTTATATTTGTTTAAGTAATTAACCAAAACACAATATATTTTATGCCATCAACATCAGAAGTAGGACACGCCAAAAACGTGGCGAACCTACAAAAACTCACAGAACAAGTCAACGTTTACACTCTCTACAATCCGCCAGTTGACAATATCAAGGTTGCAAACCTGCAAACACTTTACACAACCGCATCCACAAAACTAAACGAAGTGGAAGACAAACGAAACAACAATAAAAACGCAATCACTTTGCGCCAATCTGCGTTTGAGAATCTGAAATCAACTGCCACAAAAATTATCAACCATCTAGGAATTTTAGGACTTCCGCAGGGAACAATAGACCAAGCAAAATCTTTGAATCGCCTAATCCAAGGCGGACAAAAGAAAGCAACCACACCTCCCGAAGAAGGAAAAGAGGAAACCCGAACCGTTTCAACTTCAAGACAATCCTACACGCAAATGGCGGACAATTTTGGAATCTTGTTGCAGTTGTTGGGAACAATTCCCACCTACAATCCAAATGAAGACGACTTAAAATTGACAAATCTAAACACCTACAAAGATTCTTTGGTAAGTTCCACCCAATCCGTTGACCAAACCGAGGCAGAACTCAACAACAAACTCATTGAAAGAGACCAACTTTTATATGCAGACGGAACAGGTCTATATTCAATCGCCCAAAACGTAAAAAAGTATGTGAAGAGCATTTACGGCGCCACTTCCACGGAATACGCAAACGTTTCCGCAATCAAATTCACTTCCCCAGTTTAATATTGGAGCAGGAAGTTTTTCAATTAAATCGTACTGATTTTATATTCCCACATCCTAACAGAATATTTTGTTAGGATTTTTTTATATTCTTCCGTTTGTAAAATATATTGGCACGTCTGAAAATAATATTTTCGTGTTTGTAATTCATATTCTCACATCTGTATATTATATTGGAGTGTTTGGAATTTATATTCTTCCGTTTGTAAACAATATTCTTCTGTCCAAAATTTACATTCTTGCGAAATTCTAAATAAAACAAAAAGAAAAGCCCACCGCAAAGGAAAATGCACATTTTGTTTTTGCCCAACGCTTTATGCCGACAAAAAACAAAAAGAGCATTTCCCTTCCCTCTTTTTGCCCTCGCTAAAAAAAGAATAAATTTCCCCCATCTCTCCTGCATATTTACAAACACACCGAGTAAAAAAAACACACCGCATAAAAAGCACAGCATATAACATGGGTAACTGTTGCACAACTCCTTTTTTTTAGAAAATAGTTTTCAAAAACATATATTTTGACCTCTTTAGAAGCAATTTTAGAGAGGTTTGTTTTTTAGTTCAGGTGTAGAAT
>JAGOJI010000143.1 GCA_017995195.1 Cloacibacterium sp. | reverse complement strand
CCACTATCTTTTTTGAAAATATGTTTCAGATAATTTACCTTCATTTTATTTAGGGTAATGTAATTCATGTATTCCATAATGATAATCTATTTTGATAATTTTTTACTGATTAAAGCCAATCTATCCGCTTTCTGCTTTGCATCTAACTTCATATATCCTTGTAGTGTTTTTATGTTTTTATGACCTGTTGCTATGGCAATGTCTTCCAGAGCCATCCCTTGTTCAGCTTTAAGAGTTACAAAGGTTCTTCTCGCTGTGTGAGACGTTACCAATTCAAATCTAGGCTTATAAATGGATTTTGCCTTCCCCATTTCATATTCTGTTATCTCCTGCTCCTTTTTTAGAGAATCACATAATTCACAAATTTCTTTGAGATAAAGATTAAAGTTACTTTCAGAAATAGGCTTTGGCAATTCGTAATCGTATTTTTCAAAAATTTTACGAACCTCATCCCAAAATGGTTGTGTATTAAAATCTTTAGTTTTTTCCTGTTTTAATTGAATATAAGCATCATCTACAATGTGGTTTTTGTTAAGTCTAATAAAATCTGAAAATCTCAATCCTGTATAGCAACCAATCAAAAATCTATCTCTGATTTTGTCCAATCTTGGATTTTTAGTTAAATCTAAATTCTCAATTTCCTTTAATTCGGTCTGTGTTAGAGCAATTTTATCTGGAATAACATCAGCAACTCCGAATTTCCTAAGATTAACTCTAAGACCAGTGATGTACCCACAGTCTAAAGCATAATGTACAATCGTTTTTATGAATTTCAGTTTTCGATGAATTGTAGTTTCTGCGTACTTTTTATTGTGTCTTAGATAATGAATAAAATCATTCCTAAACTCATTAGTCATTGTTTCAAATTGAACATTGTAACTTGTATCTTTAGAAAAGTCTAAAAGATTTTGTTTGGCTTGTCTGTATTTGTCAGCTGAACTTGGCTTGTTTTCAGAAATCATTCTTTGTCCATATTCATCAAAAACCTCCATTAAAAGTTTTACTTTTCGTTTGGAAAACTGAGGTTTGTTTTGAAAATATTCTAACTCAAACAGATTTTTAAATTCTTTCGGTTCTGGATTTCTTTCATAGTCTTCCAGAATCTTATCATACAAATTCACAATTTTTGAATCCATTTCATTCAGCAACGAGTTAATTTTTGCAGAGTTTACTTTCAAACTCTGCCTTACCCTCTGTTTTGATTTGTCCCAAAATATAGGTTCAATTGATTGCTTCGTGTAAATTTTTACAGTTTGATTACTATATCGAAATATTAGCACAATTGAAGTCTTCTTTACCGACTTCGGTTCTTTAAGAACAAAACTTACGTGTCCCATAAAAGATTTATTATCTATCAAAGATACAAAAAGGGGATTTATTGGGGACGGTTTTTTTAAGTTTAGTTGGTTTTAATTGTTTTTAGTTTTTCTTAAAACCTTTGTAAACCCTTGTATTTAAGGTATAAAAAAAGACACCCAAAGGTGTCTAAAATTAATCTCGGTGGAGTTGGAGGGATTCGAACCCTCGTCCAAACAAGCAATACGCAAGCTTTCTACATGCTTATTTTGCTATTGGTTTTCGGGATTAGGCAGAGAGCAAACACCCAACCTAAACCTTAGCTTCTAAAATTTTCGAGTCTTGGCCGAAGCTTCCAAAACCTTATTTCCGCATTCCTATGCCTCAGAATCAAACGCCGCAGAACAGAGCATTTGTGAGACATCTTGCTTCCTTACTAAAATCTTCGGGAAAGCGCTTGAAACCTACTAAACTTCGGATTAAGCTGCAAGAGCGAACTCTTCGTTGCCAGTTAAAATGTTGTAGCAAGGGATTTAAGAGATCGCGCTACGGTTCTCTGCATGCTTACTTACCCATTGGTCTTGCTGTCGAAACCAGTCAACCCCATTTTGAAATAAGACTACAAATTTACAAATAAAACCATCAACTAACAACTATTAACCAAAAACTAAATTTGAGCGTATCCCTCGCCAAGCTATCCCTACGCTCGGATCGTAATGTCCGCTGCAAACCTAACGAAGTGGTCGGCGAAGCCAATCTTTTTTGTATCTCCATTTGTCATCCTGAGGCTTTTTTAGCCCAAGCAAAAAGGATTTCCGCTATCATCCCTCACGCGCTGTGGTAAAAACAAGAATTTTCAACGATTTAAAATTTTCCCTTCAAACAAAATAGCCACAGAGAAATCAGCAAAATCTCCGAAATCTGCGAGCAATAAAAATCGCTGAACAAAGCGCCTTTGAGAACCTAAAAATATTTCGTTAATTAAAAATCTTTGCGCCCTTTGTGTTTAAAATATCGACAACGCAAAAAAATCTCAAAATAAATTTAACAAAACCAAAACCCCCAATTCTAAAAAAATCATAAAACAGGTTAAAGTCGGTTAAACTATCCATCAAAAAAATCTCTTTTATCTTATTGATATACAATAGAACTAATTTTGTCAAGAAACTTCTGGCTATGAAATTAAAATTACTCTCGCTTCTCATACTTCTTTGTTCGATTAAGATTTTCGCGCAATCCGATTATATTTTAGGAAATGTTGCCAATGACAGCGGAGACAAGTTACCTTTGGCAAGCATCCATAACCTGCGAACAGATCAAATAGTAACGTCTGATAAGATGGGGAATTTTGCTATCGCGGCAAAACCTACCGACGAACTTAGAATTGTAAGACAAGGTTATGAAAGAAAAGTGGTTTCATTAACCTCAGAGAGTTTTTCAAAAAGTCTTGACGTTCAGCTTGTAACCATTCCTATAGAAATAGAAGAAGTAACGCTGGCGTTCAAACCAACCGGAATTCTCAAAAAAGACATTGCCAGACTCAATCCTCCTGCAAAAGTGACCGCACTCAATATGGCAATGAACAATTATATGCGAACGCCAATGAACGAAGTTCACCCAACAGCCAAAATACCATCGGCTTTTGCGCCACGCAATCCAGGGGAAGGACAGATGAATTTATTTTCCATCGGTTCTGGAGGTGGCGGGCTCCTAGGCGCAGTTGCTGGTTTGGTGACAAAAGCAGGAACATCTCCCAAGACAACCGCCAATTATGCTGAAAAGCAAGAGTTTTACAAACGTGTAAAAGCAGCCATAGATTTGGAGTATTATACAAAATACGGTTTAGACGAATATGATTTCGATATCTTCCTCGCTTATGCTGATGAACAAAAAAGTCTATCCAAAAATTACAGAAACAATTTTAACAAAGCTGCAATAGAATTCAGTCTCAAAGAAGTTTTTTCAGAATATCTCAAAACTCATAATTTTTCCAAGAAAGTTTCCGAAGGTTAAAAATTTTAATCAAATTGCCTATTCTGGAAATTACATATACGTCTTCATCTTTTGTTGTTCAGTTTCTAATCCCTTGTCATAAGTAATTTTCATCACTCTGTTTAATAGCTATTGACGTTCTAGGCACTTCCGTCAAACATCATTCGCTTGTAGAAAGCCTATGGGAAGCACTTTTAACATAATGTGGAAAACTTTTACAGATGATTGTCAGTTTTTTGACATTTTTGGATGCTCACCACTTTCATTTAAAGCTTTCAATTTCTATTTTTGTATGAACGCTTCGGAAGGAAA
>JAGOJI010000064.1 GCA_017995195.1 Cloacibacterium sp. | reverse complement strand
AATGAACAACTCAAGGTAAAAGAAGTAGATATTATGAAGGTGTAACCAACTTTTTATTACATGATAAAAAAGTTGATAAAGCTATTACAAAAGAAAAAAGGCTGTCTTCAATGCTTTTGAGACAGCCTTTTATTTTGCTTGCAATTTGTTTTATACTTAATCTAACCCCCAGTTCATTTAATTGTAAAGCCAAACAAATCTCTTATTTTCAATTTTTATTAACCTGAATTTAGGTTAATCTACGTTATAACTGTTTAATTATTCTTTCCATTTTATGTTACAACCTAAACTTGGTTTTTGAATTTCTTCTTGTGGCTGACCTGCCAAAAGGTTTTCAAAAGCAATAATAAGGTCTTCTCCCGTAACTTCTTTTTGGTTTCCGGGGCGTGAATCGTCCATTTGTCCACGATAGATTAAATCCAATTTGTCATCAAAAAAATAAAAATCGGGCGTACAAGCAGCATCGTATGCCTTGGCAATGGCTTGGCTTTCATCATAAAGATAAGGGAAAGAAAAGCCTTTTTCTTCAGCAAAATCAATCATCATTTCAGGAGAATCTGCCGGATATTTATCAACATCATTTGCATTGATAGCTATAAATTCTATTCCTCTATTTTTATAATCCTCGTAGAGTTCTGCGAGCTGATCTATTACATGAATCACAAATGGACAGTGGTTACAGATGAACATTACCAAAGTCCCTTTTTCGCCTTTTAAATCATCAAGCGACTGGATTATATTTTTTTTAGACGGATTAGGTAATTCAAAAAAAGGTGCTTTAGTTCCTAATGCCAACATATTCGAAGGTGTGCGTGCCATAAACTATAAGTAATTGGTGATGAATGATAAGTGATAATATTAAGATAATTACAATAATTCTATTATCTCGTCAATCGTGTCTTTTCCTCTGTTTTTGGAGTAATACACTTGCAGATCGTTATAAAATTGCTCTTTCGGATAATTTTCCGGATCGGCTTTATATTTTTTCAATAATTCGTTTCCATAAGCGGGTCTTGGTCCCCAATGTGTAATTACATTATCGTTTTCGTCTAAAATTACAACAATGGGGATAGAGCGTGTTCCGTTGGTTAGGAACTGGTCTATAAGTTCCGGATTTTCATCGCGATATGCAATTCTTACTTCATTGTGCCCTTTGAAGAAAAGACTTACAGCAGGAACCGTTTGTCCTGCATCTCCGCACCAACCTTCGGAAATAATTAAAATTTTTCCGCTAAAATTTTTCTCTTTTAGTTTTTGTAGTTGTGCAGCATCGGGCTCATAAACTTTTAGCATACGACTCATTCTTTGAACACCTAATTTATAGTATTCAAGCATTTCTTTTTCCTCTTTGGTAAGTTCTGTCTCATTTTTTGCAACTACTTCTTCTGTTTTTTTAAAGTATTCTTCGAAAGAAATAGCCTTGTCCCAAAATTTTTTCATATGTAGATATTTTATTTTATTATATATGTCAAAGTATTTTTAAACTTTAAGAGTTTGAATAATTAATCAATTTGTATCATCTCTATCTATTGCGTATGATGGGTAACGAGGTAGATACTTGCCCCAACTGTTGCAAGAAATAATAAGATAATGAGCATTCCTACATTAATTGTTTTCCTTTTCCATGCCTGATAGAGTGAAAACAAAGTAAATCCTAAAAGAATAGGATAAAACAACACCAAGTCCACTCTTATGGGGGCACCTATGTT
The DNA here is from genome assembly GCA_017995195.1 of Cloacibacterium sp. Lineage (GTDB taxonomy): Bacteria > Bacteroidota > Bacteroidia > Flavobacteriales > Weeksellaceae > JAGOJI01. Next base: position 11,189 of record JAGOJI010000064.1, on the reverse strand, counting down.
TGTTTCGTTCCATTTAGAAATGAAATAAAATTCGTACACCCCATAAGCAATTAATGAGAATATAGTCATCATCTGTACTTTGGTAAATTGTCTCATTTTTTCTGGATACTTCCCTCTATATTTTTCTGGTTTTATTTATTAAATACATATCTGCCAATACAAAATTCGCCAAGGCTTCTACAACAGGAACAGCTCTGGGAACTACACAAGGGTCGTGTCTTCCTTTTCCTTCTACTGTTACGGGATTTCCAAATTTGTCAATACTTTCTTGTGGGCGAAGTAGGGTGGCAACAGGTTTAAAAGCTACACGAAAATAAATATCCATTCCGTTGGAAATACCTCCTTGTATTCCTCCTGATAAATTGGTTTTAGTGGTTCCATCTTCATGGAAAAGGTCGTTGTGTTCGGAACCCATCATTTTTGCTCCGCAAAATCCACTGCCATATTCAAAACCTTTGCAAGCGTTGATGTTGAGCATGGCTTTTCCTAACTCGGCGTGTAGTTTCCCAAAAACAGGCTCTCCTAAACCAATAGGTGTATTTTTTATCACACAAGTAATTGTCCCGCCAATGGTATTGCCTTCTTTTTTGATTTCCTTTATTCGGGCAATCATTTTTTCGGCAGTTTCAGTATCGGGACATCGTACCATATTGCTTTCTGTGAGGCTAAAATCCAAATCCTGATAAGGTTTTTCACAGAAAATATCTCCTACAGACGAAACAAAAGCGTTAATTTCTACCTTGGGTAATATTTGTTTTGCTAAAGCACCCGCTACTACCCAGTTCAGAGTTTCCCGAGCCGAAGATTTTCCGCCTCCGCGGTAATCTCTAAATCCAAATTTTTTATCGTAAGTAAAATCAGCATGAGAAGGTCGGTAGGCTTCTGCAATATGACTGTAATCTTTAGAGCGTTGGTTTTCGTTTTCTACAATAAATCCGATGGGAGTTCCGGTAGATTTTTGATCGAAAATTCCGGATAAAAATCTCACGGTATCACTTTCTTTTCTTTGGGTCACAATGGCAGACTGTCCGGGTTTTCGGCGATCCAAATCTTGTTGAACTTTATCTAAATCCAGTTCTACTCCTGCCGGAAAATTAGTAATAATACCACCGTAGGCCTCGCCATGACTTTCGCCAAAGGATGAAAGAGTCAAAAAGTTGCCTAATACATTGTACATTTCACAAAGGTAGAAATTATTAAGCAAATGTAGCAACGATATTTGAAATCGGGTGTAACAAAAGTGACCAAACAAGAAAAATGCTATTTTTCTTGTTCAATTTTATGCAGGATATATCGTATTTGTTCTTTTTCCTGAGGGGTTAAAGTCTTCCATACAAAACCCTTTTTCAGAGAATTACCAATGCGATGAGGGAAAATATTTAGCTTTAGAAAATCTTCTAATTGATAAGGCGAAAGTGCAGGTAGTGGCGTATCGAAACAAAACGGGTAATTTTTAACTAAATTAAATTGTAAATCACCGACCCGATAGGTTTCAAACCGGTTGAGTTCAAAACCGGAAGGTTTCCAAACTTGTTTTTTATCGAACCCAAATATATAATGCCCTAATCTGAAGCTGGGAATAAGATGTTGTATAGTATTGGGAAAAGAGAGAAAAACAAAGAGTACTGCACTCAAACTTCCAAAAACTATCAATGCCTTTTTCTTTGAGAATAACGAATAAAATAATAGAATGAAAATTACAAAAAAGACATCAATAAAAAATCGATACTGTGCAGAAAATAAAAGAACAAAAGCACTTTTAACTAAAATACTGAAGAGAATAAGCCATACTATTTTGTTGTTCTTTTTTATACTAAAAACGCCAAAAATTATCAGAGCAATAACAAAAAAAATATTCACAATTCCTCTTATTCCAGGCAAAAATAACCAATTTCTAATGAAATCCCAAGTAGAGAAGTTATGAATCTCATCTATACTATATTGCATATCATAGGTTTTGAGGATGGCAATTTCTCCGGATTCTACAAAAAGGCTTTCGTGGGGTTGCCAGCCCAGTCCCAAGTTTGCGAGCTCCAATGGAAAGAAGGGATAACCAAAAACCCAAATATTTTTAATGAGATATAAACCCAAGATAAAACTTCCTAACCCTATGAATTTCAAATTTTGTTTTAAAACAAGAATAGGATAGAGAAAACTTAACATTGGCAACCAAATCATGGTAGGTTTTATACTAAAAACCAGCACGGAAAGAGCGAATAGCAGTTCGGAATTTCTGTTTTGTAACCAAATTTCATTTAGAATAATGAGCGAAATCACAATTGCCGGTAAATCGGGGCTTGGAGATTGTAGAAACAGAAAGAAAATAGGAGAGAAACAAAGCATTATCCATTGCCTTTTTTCGATGATATATATGAAAAAAGTAATGAGTAAAACCGAATTGATTCTTAAAAAAGGATCAGCAAAATGAGAAAAACCTGCTTGGAAAATATGCCAAGGAGACATTTGCCCCAATACCCAATCCAAGTTGGTAATTCCTTTGACCAAACCAAATTCGGAAAGCCATTTGATGGTGGGGACATAATATCCAAAATGATCTAATATGAAAGGATAGTATCCGGCAAAGAAAAGTGTGATAACAATTAAACAGCTCAGAATTATCCCTTTTTCGGAACTGAATTTCCAAAAAACTTCATACAATTTAAAATAGAAAAACCCTGACAATCCTAAGAGAATGCTCACCATCTCAACCTCGAACCCAATAGGGACAAAAAAAGCCAAGATATGCCAAACGATGATTAACAGAAACATACCCGAAACAATTTGAGCAGAAATACCTTGCCAAATTTTCCCGAACAGATTCTGGAAAAAAGAACCAAAACCCATAAGTACCGGTAAAATAATGATAAGGGAAAAGAGGTTGTAGAGCATACTTGAGCGAAATTAGCAATATTAGCGAAAATAGCAAAGAAAATTATGAATTTAAGTAGCCTTTTTGTAGTATATAGAAGCCAATAATCCATCAAATTGACTATATTTGTGCTGCAATAAATAGAAATAATGATATTATCCATGACCGGTTTCGGACGAGCCGAAGGAATTTTTGAAGGGAAAAAAATAAGTGTAGACCTCAAGTCACTCAATTCCAAATCTTTTGATTTAAATATAAAAATTCCGCTTCGTTATCGGGAAAAAGAATTTGAAATCCGAAAAAATCTAAACGATAAAATCCTCCGCGGAAAAGTAGATTGCTACATCAACTGCGAAAATTTGGAAGTTTGCGATGACGTGAAAATCAATCAAGATTTAGTAAAATCTTACATAGAGCAGTTGCGTTCGGTTACTCACGATGCTCCGGAATTCGAATACCTGAAAATGGCGGTAAGAATGCCGGAAGCCATCAGTTCAAAATCCACAGATTTATCCGATGAAGAATGGAGATTTCTATCCCAAATCATAGAAGAAGCCATCGCTAATTTTAAAAACTTTCGTAAAACAGAAGGCGAAAATCTACAACGTGATTTACTCCAAAACATTCAAAACATTGGTAAATATCTAAATGAAGTTAAACCTTTTGAAGAGGAACGAATGATAGCGGTAAAGGAGCGTTATCAATCTACTTTGAAAGAGTTTGAAAATATTGATGAAACCCGTTTTTACCAAGAATTGGCTTATTACACCGAGAAATTGGATATTTCTGAGGAAAAAGTTCGTCTTTCTCAACATTTGAAATACTACGAAGAAGTGATGCAAAATGAAGACGGAAACGGTAAAAAATTAGGCTTTATATCTCAAGAAATTGGTAGAGAAATCAATACATTAGGTTCCAAAGCCAATCATCATGAAATTCAAAAATTAGTCGTGATGATGAAAGATGATTTAGAAAAAATAAAAGAACAAACACTGAATGTTTTATAGTTTAATGGTTAATTATCAATTGAATAGTTAACCATTAAAAATTACCATGAACCTCTTATGAAAAAAGTCCTTATATTCTCAGCACCTTCGGGAAGCGGAAAAACAACTTTGGTAAAGCATTGTTTGCAGAAATTTCCGCAATTGCAATTTTCGGTTTCGGCGACAACGCGAGATTTGCGTGGCGATGAAATCCACGGGAAGGATTATTATTTCCTAAAACCCGACGAATTCCGAAAACTCATCTCCGAAAACGCTTTCGTAGAATACGAAGAAGTGTATACCGACAAATTTTACGGCACTTTAAAAAAAGAAATCGAACGAATTTGGAATAACGGAAAAGTGGTAATTTTCGATGTAGATGTTTTGGGCGGAATTAATTTGAAGAAGATTTTTAGAGAACAAGCATTGTCGATTTTCATTTGCCCGCCTTCTATACAGGAATTAGAAAAACGATTAACCTCTCGTGCGACTGACGATACAGAAACCATCAAAATTCGTGTGGCCAAAGCCAATGAGGAGATGTGCCATCAAAAAGATTTTGATAAAGTAGTCATCAACGACAATTTGGAAACGGCAAAAATAGAAATTGAAAAATTGATAGAAAATTTTATAAATCAATAACTTTTTCGAACCGAATTCTTTTTAAATTTGGTTTTAGAATAATTTAGAAAAAAATGGAAAATACTTTAGATAAAGCAAAAGCAAATCTTCCGGTTCACGGATTTTTAAAATTAAAAGAATTTGATATTCCCCAAGGAGAAGACTTGGTAAAAGCCATTCTCGACCTGAAAAAAGAAAAAAATGCCGTGATTTTGGCACATTATTACCAACCCGCAGCAATTCAGGATATCGCAGATTTCTTGGGAGATAGTTTACAATTGGCACGTCAAGCAAAGGAAACTGATGCCGATATGATTGCCTTTTGTGGTGTACATTTCATGGCGGAAGCTGCCAAAATTTTGAATCCTACCAAAAAAGTAGTATTGCCCGATTTACAAGCAGGTTGTAGTCTTGCAGACGGTTGTAGTGGCGAAGGTCTTAGAAAAATGCGGGAACAGCACCCCAATGCTCTCATTGCAACCTATATCAATTGTAATGCCGAAACCAAAGCAGAATCCGACATTATTGTTACCAGTTCCAACGCGGAAACCATTATCAATACTTTACCAAAAGACCGCCCAATTATTTTTGCACCCGATAAAAATTTGGGAAGATATTTGTCCAAAAAAACAGGTCGCGATATGATTCTTTGGGACGGAAGTTGTATGGTTCACGAAGCCTTTTCCATGGAGAGAATTGCCAAACAATTGGCAGAAAATCCCGATGCCAAACTTATAGCTCATCCCGAATCCGAAACACCGGTTTTGGAATTGGCACATTTTATAGGCTCTACTTCGGCACTGCTCAATTTTGTAGAAAAAGATGATTGTCAGAAATTTATCATCGCTACAGAAGAAGGAATTCTGCACGAAATGAAAAAGCGTGCACCGCACAAAACTTTGATTCCTGCATTGGTTTTTGATGAAAGTTGTAACTGTTCCGAATGCTTTTATATGAAGAGAAATACATTGGAAAAGCTCTATTTGTGTATGAAATACGAACTCCCCGAAATAGAAATCGAAGAAGAATTACGCCTAAAAGCCCTAAAACCCATTGAAGCAATGCTGGAATTGAGTAAAACGATAAAGTAGTTTGAAAATTATACTATTGCCTTTTTTAGTGCTTTTTGCACCTGTTGTTATATTTTACATTTTAATTTTTAAGATTAAAAGTAGATTATTCAGTCATATTTATTTTGTAATTGTTAGTTGTTTGCTACTAATGTTTGTAATGTATAATTATTTAATAGATATTTCCTTTATGATTTCTGCTCAAGGAATTTTTGAAAAGGGGAATAAATGTGCAACAGGAGCTATTATTTTTTATCCGATAGGATTTTTTTTTAACATTTGTGGTATTGCCCCTCCTTATGTTAATCAAAATCACCCCTAAAAGAGCAAAAACTAAAAAGTAGAATATATATAAATATACATTTGTTCACATAGTTGCTATGAAGTAGAAAAACTGGTTTCCATGAAATTAAAAGGATTATTTTTAAGTTTATTTTCCGTTATTCTTTTGAGTTGTGGAGGTGTGCCTGTTTCTAAGATTAAAAATGGAGATTTAGTTTTTGTAAGTGCAGAAAAGAAAAATTTATCCGGAGCTATCAGTCGGGTAACACAAAAAGATATGGAGACTTCTTTCGATCATGTAGGATTGGTAGAAGTAGGGAACGGACAAGTTTTTGTTCTTCATGCCGCTCCCGATGGTGGTTCCAAGAAAGAATTATTACAGAAATTTATAAACTCTCAAACGGAAAAAAATAAAGAGTTGGTTTTGTTTCGCCTAAAATCGGAATATCAATTTTCCATAGTTTCTGCCGTAGAAACAGCTAATAAAATGTTGGGAAAGCCCTATAACTTCAACTATATTTTGAGTGAAAGTGAATATTATTGTTCAGATTTTATACAGCGTGCATTTAGGAAATCTCAGATTTTCGAGTTGAACCCAATGTCATTTATAAATCCTACTACTGGAAAAACAGATGAATTTTGGCAAAAATATTATAACGAAAGAGGAATAGAAATCCCCGAAGGAAAGTTAGGCTGTAATCCAAATGGTTTATCTCGTTCTCCAAAACTAATGCGAATAGGAAAGATAAAATAATGAGCTCCAAAATAATTTTAGAAAATCTTAAAATTTACGCTTACCACGGCGTACTTCCCGAAGAAAATACCATCGGGACTTATTACCTTATCAATGCCGAAATCCATGCCGATTTATGGAAAGCTGCGACAACCGATGATTTAGAAGACACCATTAATTATGCTGAAATCAATGAGATTATTCATCGGGAAATGCAAATTCCATCTCAATTATTAGAACATGTTATTGGTAGAATTTTCTACAAATTAGCAGAAAAATTTCCAAAAATTTCCTTTGCGAAAATAAAACTTACCAAAACCAATCCACCTATGCAAGGCGAAATGAAAGGAGTGAGCGTAGAAATGGAGAAGAGTTTTTGAACTTCAGCATTAAAAAAGTCGTAACTAAATCGTTACGACTGATACATTTTAAGGAAGATTCTTTGTTTTACTTGTTTTTAATGGCTTCTACAATTTTATCTGAAATTTCTTCGGAGAGTTCCGGATTGTCTTTTAGTAAATCTTTTACCGAATCTCTACCTTGACCTAATTTGGTGTCACCATAACTAAACCAAGAACCACTTTTTTTAATAATTTCATAATCAACACCTAAATCCAATATTTCCCCTATTTTGGAAACACCTTCTCCGTACATAATATCAAATTCTGCTTGTTTGAAAGGCGGAGCTACTTTGTTTTTTACCACTTTTACTTTTACACGGCTACCTACAGCTTCATCGCCTACTTTTATGGGTTGGCTGGCTTTCCTAATATCAATCCTTACCGAAGCATAGAATTTTAGGGCGTTACCACCGGTAGTGGTTTCAGGATTTCCAAACATAACACCGATTTTTTCTCTCAATTGGTTAATGAAGATTACGGTACATTTTGTTCTGCTAATGGTGGCTGTTAGTTTTCTTAGAGCCTGAGACATGAGTCTTGCATGAAGTCCCATTTTAGAATCTCCCATTTCGCCTTCAATTTCTGCTTTGGGCGTAAGGGCGGCTACAGAGTCAATTACTACAATATCTATAGCTCCTGAACGAATGAGGTTATCTGCAATTTCCAAAGCTTGTTCTCCGTTGTCGGGCTGAGAAATAATTAAATTTTCCAAATCAATACCCAGTTTTGCTGCGTAATGTCTGTCGAAAGCATGTTCTGCATCTATGAAAGCAGCAATACCTCCGGCTTTTTGAGCCTCTGCAATGGCGTGTAGGGTAAGGGTTGTTTTCCCTGAAGATTCAGGTCCATATATTTCTATGACTCTTCCTCTTGGATATCCACCAACGCCAAGTGCGATATCTAAGCCTAAAGAACCTGAAGGAATTACCTCAATGCTATCGTCTACGGAGTCATCTCCTAACTTCATTACTGTGCCTTTTCCGTAGGTTTTGTCCATCTTTTCAAGCACCAAACTCAATGCTTTTTTCTTATCTTCAATACTGCTCATCTGTAAAATTATTTCTTCAAAAATAAGGAAATATTTCTGAATTTACATCGAATTGTTTTCAATAGTTTTTATTGAAAAAGAAAAGGCTGTATGCGTTTTTAGAGTTTATTTATTCAATCTAAAGCTATTGAAATGATTTTGAATAGCTTTTAACTATATAGTACTGATTATTTAATACTCACGCTTCCTCCGCTACTTTGGCTTTGACTTATGCTAGGATTTCCTTGTTTGGTAATACTGATATTTCCACCCGAAGAGGCATTGGCACTGGCTTTTTTATCAATATTTATTTTAATGCTCCCTCCGCTTGATGCGTCTAAAGTAGCTTGGTTTGCAGTAAGTTGTCCTGCATTTATGGAAGCAGCCGACGAAACATCAAATTCTGCACTGTTGATTTTTCCCTCCAGTTCTATATGAGATGCAGATGAAGCATCTACAGTTGATTTTACCGCCCATACTTTACCACTGTATCTTCCTGCACTACTGGCATCAATACTAAGATCATTTACTTCAAAATCACCGAAAATACTTCCGGAACTGCTTACATCAATAGAGATATGGTCTCGGGTATATTGGTCTTTTATGTTGATTCTTGCCGCGGAGGAGGCAGAAACTTCCGTTAAATCTTTGGTGTAGACGGTGGCTTTAACCCTCTTACCGGAAATATTGGAGTTTTTTTGAACCCTTATTTTTACTTCATCTCCCGTATTTTCAACTTCAATTTTATTAATGATATCCGATGGTGCGTAGATGATGACTTTATTTTCATCGGATTTAATGACATCTGCGGTAATGCCTGTTGCTACACTTATCTCAGTAAAATTGAGATTGTTAAATGTTTTTTCAGTCATGGCACCTTTACCTTCTTTAGATGATGTAACCACGTCTAAGATATTGATGTCTGTATTTTTTTCTTTGTAACAAGAGGTTAGTAATAAGGTTGATGCAGTTAAAATAAAAAATCTTGTTTTCATGATTGATGAATTTAGGTGTTGATATAATGAGACGATAAATAAAGCATAGTGTTACATCTTTATAAAGGATAATAGTAAACTATATAATATGGAGACAACCAAGAAATATAAAATATTACATCAGTATTATTTTTTTAAAATTCAAATAGATTATAAATCTAAATTCTATTATTTAGAATGTAAACTCTGAGCAAAAAGTTTTTATTTCTGGGAAAAACTCATCAAAACATTCTTTTAAAAACTCTTTTTGTTGTAAGAATAAGGGAAATACATGGAGTTCCTTTTCTAAATATTGGGCTTTATTAAGTACATTTTGAAAGCTGAATTTTATACCCCAATCATTTTTATAATTGTAGAGCCAATCATCTTTCTGCATTCTCGGTAAAATAATTTTAAATTTCTCAGGAAGAAACTCTTCGTATTGCCATAAAGTAGCATATACTTTCTTACCATGATTTTTTAGTGACTCGTCCTCCAAGGAATTAGCCAAGAAATAATCAAAACTTACATCTACAAAAGCTCCGGAATATAGTCGTACCAAAGGCTGGAAAACTTTTTTTGCTTTGTGAATGGTAGGATGTGCATCGGTAAAAGTGTCAATTGCCCGATGCAGCTTTATCCCTTTTTGGATTTCCATAGGTAAAAACTCTCGTTCTCTGTTTTTTACAAAGTCGGCAATCATGTTGCCCACAAGTTGCTCATCGGAAAAAGAAAGGTAAGAGTGGGCGAGAAAGTTCATCTTCTTTAGAATTAGATTTTTAATAGAAAATATTTTATTCCCCAATACTTAAAAAAGTTTTTCATGAAACTCTTCTATTTTATTCACTTCTTCTATAGTGATACCAAAATTTTTCTTGGCAATTTTATTTTGTCGGGAAACGAAAATCTTTTCGTAACCTAATTTTTCGGCTTCAGAGATACGCTGTTCTATTTGCGGAACCGGTCGAATTTCACCACTTAAGCCAATTTCTCCTGCAAAACAAATTTTCTCAGAAATCGCCAAATCATCATTACTTGAGAGAATAGAGGCAACTACCGCTAAATCCAATGCCGGGTCATCGGTCTTTATACCACCGGTAATATTGAGGAAAACATCTTTTGCTCCCAACATAAAGCCCGCTCTTTTTTCTAAAACGGCGAGTAACATATTCAGTCTTTTGGCATCGAAACCGGTAGAGCTACGTTGTGGCGTACCATACACCGCACTGGAAACCAAGGCTTGGATTTCCAAAAGCATTGGGCGATTTCCCTCCAAAGTTACAGCAACTGCATTGCCCGAAAGTTCCTCAAATTTTTTGGTAATTAGAATTTCCGATGGATTTTTTATCTCTTTCAAGCCCTGTGCTATCATTTCATAAATTCCAATCTCAGAAGTAGATCCGAAGCGGTTTTTATTGGCTCTCAACAGTCTAAACAAGTGATTTCTATCCCCATCGAAATTCAGAACAACATCTACCATGTGTTCCAAAACTTTTGGTCCGGCAATTTGTCCATCTTTGGTGATATGCCCTACCAAAAATACAGGTGTATTGCTCTCTTTAGCGAATTTAATGATTTCCGAAGAACATTCTCTAATTTGCGATACTGTTCCCGGAGAACTCTCAATTGTTTGACTTTGAAGCGTTTGTATAGAATCTATAATCACGAAATCGGGCTGCAGTTTTTTCGCTTCGCTCAATATTTTTTCCACAGAAGTTTCGGTGTAGAGAAAACAATGAGGTTGATGAATTTCCGTAAGTCTGTCGGCTCGCATTTTAATTTGTGAGGCACTTTCTTCCCCCGAAACATACAGAATTTTTTTTCGCATTTTTAGTGCAATTTGTAGCAAGAGTGTAGATTTCCCAATTCCCGGTTCACCGCCAATTAAGGTTACAGATCCCAGTACAATTCCACCTCCCAAAACCCGATTGAGTTCTTCGCTTGGTGTTTTGATGCGTTGCTCGTTTCCTGCTTCTACATCTATAATATTCACTATTTTTTGTTTACCGGACCCTATGATGTCGTAAGTAGATTTTGTAGATTTTTCTACAATTTCTTCCACCAAAGTATTCCATTCGCCACAATTTTTGCACTGTCCGAGCCATTGCGGATACTGTGATCCGCAATTCTGACAGAAATAGGCTGTTTTTATTTTTGCCACAAGTCTTTATTAAATAATAGATGATTATTGATAAATGAAGTTGCAATTTAATTATAAAAATTGAG